>NZ_JBSSLX010000101.1:0-18995 GCF_053890995.1 Micromonospora sp. I033
CGACCGCACGGGTCCGATTGGCCACCCCCGTCGACGAGGCGACCGCGCGGGAGGCCGGCGGGCCGCTGCTGCGCGCCGCGCGCGAGGTCGGCTGGTCCGGCGGGGACGTGGTGGCCCGGGAGGTGGTCCGGCTCGGCGCCATCGAGCTGGTCGACCGGCCCCTCGCCGCGCCGGACCCGGCGCGGCTCACCGAGGCGGTGCTCGCCGGGCTGCGCCAGGACGGGCTGACGCTGCTCACCTGGACGCCGGAGGCCACGGCCCTGCGCCGCCGGCTGGCGTTCTGCCGGCAGGCGCTCGGCGACGGGTGGCCGGACGTGTCCGACGCCGCGCTGCTCGCCGCCGCGCCCACCTGGCTGGGCCCGGAGCTGACCCGCGCGCGCCGCCGTGCCGACCTGGCCCGGGTGGACGTGGCCGCGGCGCTACGCCGGCTGCTGGACTGGCGGCGGGCGGCCCGGCTCGACGAGGTGGCGCCGGAGCGGCTTCCGGTGCCCAGCGGGTCGCGGATCCGCCTGGACTACGCCGACCCGGCCGCCCCGGTGCTGGCCGTGAAGCTCCAGGAGACGTTCGGCTGGCGGGACGCGCCGCGGATCGCCGACGGCCGGGTGCCGGTGCTGCTGCACCTGCTCTCCCCCGCCGGCCGGCCGGTGGCGGTCACCGCCGACCTGGCCTCGTTCTGGCGGACCGGCTACCCGCAGGTGCGGGCGGAGCTGCGCGGCCGCTATCCCCGCCACCCCTGGCCGGCGGCCCCGACAACGTCACCGTGGTGATCGCCGACATCGTCGACGATCACCACGGTGACGTTGTCGGGGCCGCCGGCCCGCAGCGCCAGGTCGATCAGCTTGGCCGCGCACGCCTCCCGGTCGGGGTGGCCGCCGAGCACCTCGGCGAGGGTGTCCGGGCGGACCACGTTGGAGAGGCCGTCGCTGCACAGCAGCCAGCGGTCGCCGGCCCAGGGCACCATCGTCGCGTAGGTCGGGGAGACCTCGTCACCCTGCAACGCCTGGGTCACCACGGCCCGGCGGGGGTGGCTGCTCGCCTGCTCGGGGGTGATGACGCCCTGGTCGACAAGCATCTGCACGAACGTGTCGTCCCGGGTGACCTGCTTCAGCACGCCCTCCCGGAACAGGTAGGCCCGGGAGTCGCCGACGTGCGCCAGCGCGAGGCAGCTGCCCGTGCGGGCGAAGAGCAGCGCGGTGAGGGTGGTGCCCATGCCCTGGCGTTCCGGGTCTTCCTCGACCGCCCGCCGGATCCGCGCGGTGGCCAGCTCGATGCCGCCCTGGAGTGCGGCGACCAACCCGTCCTCGGGGGTCTCCACGTCCAGCGGCGCGACCGCGTCCATCGCGATGCGGCTGGCGAGGTCACCGGCGGCCATGCCGCCCATGCCGTCGGCGACGGCGACCAGCCAGTTGCCGGCGTGCTGGGCGTCCTGGTTGCCACTGCGGATCAGCCCACGGTCGCTCGCCCCGACGGAACGAAGCTTCAGGGTCATGGGAGGCAGCCTGCCAGTTGGAGGGCTCGGTTGTCTCTAGGAGATCAGGACCATGCTACGTGGCGCGGCGAATCTCACTGTCGGCGGGCGTCGCGACGGCCATCGGAGCGGATCGATTGACAGCGGGGGAACGCGCTGGAAACATCGGGCTGGTATTGGGAGCGCTCCCAGCTCCTCGCCCACCCCCTGCGCACGGAAGGAACCTCCGTGACCCCATCCCGACGTCGGCTCACCGCCCTCGCCGCGGCCACCACCCTGGCGCTCACCGGCGGCACCGCCGGCCCGGCCCGCGCCGAGGTGCCGCCGGACGCCCCCGAACAGCTGCGCAACGGCGACTTCAGCGCCGGCACGTCCCCCTGGTTCTCCTACGGCACCGGCGACCTCGGGGTCACCGACGGCCGGCTCTGCACCACCGTGGCCGGCGGCCTGGCCAACCCCTGGGACGCCGGCATCGGGCAGGACGCCGTGCCGCTGATCGCCGGCGCCGAGTACGAACTCTCCTTCGACGTCTCCGCCACGCCCGGCGCCGCCGTCCGGGCGGTGCTCCAGCTCGGCAGCGCCCCCTACACGACGTACGCCAGCGTCGACGCGACCGCGACGGGCGCCGCCCAGCGCGTCGCCAAGACGTTCACCGCTCCCGCCGACAACGCCGGCGCCCAACTGATCTTCCAGGTCGGCGGGAGCCCCGACGCCCAGACGTTCTGCCTGGACAACGTCTCGCTGCGCGGCGGCGAGGCGGCCCCGCCGTACGAGCCGGACACCGGGCCGCGGGTACGGGTCAACCAGGTCGGCTACCTGCCCGGCGGGCCGAAGAACGCCACCGTGGTCACCGACGCCGCCGCGGCGCTGCCCTGGCAGCTGACGTCGGCCGCCGGGACCGTGGTGGCCGAAGGGACCACCACCCCGCGCGGCGTCGACCCGGCGTCCGGGCAGCCGGTGCAGACGGTCGACTTCTCCGCGTACCGCACCCCGGGCACCGGCTACACCCTCGTCGTCGACGGCGAGACCAGCCACCCGTTCGACATCTCCGGCACCCTCTACGACCGGCTGCGCGCCGACTCGCTCCAGTTCTTCTACGCCCAGCGCAGCGGCACCCCGATCGACGGCGACCTGATCGGCGCGGAGTACGCGCGCCCGGCCGGCCACCTCGGCGTGGCGCCCAACCAGGGCGACACCGACGTGTTCTGCCAGCCCGGGGTCTGCGACTACTCCCTCGACGTGCGCGGCGGCTGGTACGACGCCGGCGACCACGGCAAGTACGTGGTCAACGGCGGCATCGCCACCTACCAGCTGCTCAACGCGTTCGAGCGGACCCGGACCGCGGAGACCGCCGGGGGCGGCGCGGCGCTGGGCGACGCCACCCTCCGGGTGCCCGAGCGCGGCAACCAGGTCCCCGACATCCTCGACGAGGCCCGCTGGGAGCTGGAGTTCCTGCTGCGCATGCAGGTGCCGGCCGGCCGGCCGCTGGCCGGGATGGTCCACCACAAGATCCACGACCGGAACTGGACCGGGCTGCCGCTCGCCCCGCAGGACGACCCGCAGCCCCGCGAGCTGCATCCGCCGTCCACCGCCGCCACGCTCAACCTGGCCGCCGTGGCCGCCCAGTGCGCCCGCCTGTTCGCCCCGTACGACGCCGCGTTCGCGGCCCGCTGCGGCGCCGCCGCGAAGACCGCGTACGCGGCGGCGAAGGCCCACCCGGCGGTCTACGCCTCGGCGGCCGACGGCACCGGCGGCGGCGCGTACGACGACACGAACGTGACCGACGAGTTCTACTGGGCGGCCGTCGAGCTGTGGTTGACCACCGGCGAGGCGGCGTACCTGACCGACCTCACGGCCTCGCCGCTGCACACCGCCGACGTCTTCGCCGCCGGTGGCGCGTTCGGCTGGCAGAGCGTGGCCGCGCTGGGCCGGCTCGACCTGGCCACCGTGCCGAACGGCCTGCCGGCCGCCGAGCGGACCCGGATCCGCGCCTCGGTGACCGCCGCGGCCGACCGCTACCTGGCCACCCTGCGCGACCAGGCGTACGGGCTGCCGCTGCCCGGCGAGGCCGGCGCGTACGTCTGGGGCGGCAACAGCAACCTCGCCAACAATGCGATCGTGCTGGCCACCGCGTTCGACCTGAGCCGGGACGCGAAGTACCGGGACGGGGCGGTGCAGAGCGCCGACTACCTGCTCGGCCGCAACGCGCTGAACATGTCCTACGTGACCGGCTGGGGCGAGCAGCACGCGCGCAACCAGCACAGCCGGATCTTCGCCCACCAGCTGGATCCCGACCTGCCCCACCCGCCGGCCGGCTCGCTCGCCGGCGGCCCGAACGCCGCGCTCCAGGACCCGTACGCGGCCAACCTGCTCGCCGGCTGCAAGCCGATGTTCTGCTACGTCGACGACATCAACTCGTACGCGACCAACGAGGTGGCGATCAACTGGAACTCGGCGCTGGCCTGGCTGGCGTCGTTCCTCGCCGACCAGGGCGACGCGGCGGCCGTGCCGGCGCCGACCTGCGCGGTCACGTACACCACCCACGGCAGCTGGCCGGACGGCTTCACCACCCAGGTGACGGTGCGCAACACCGGCACGGCGGCGGTGACCGGGTGGAACGTGCGCTGGGCCTTCACCGGGGACCAGCGGGTGAACAGCTACTGGTCGGCGAAGGTCAGCCAGTCCGGGGCCACGGTGACCGCACGGAACGAGTCCTGGAACGCCCGGATCGCCCCTGGCGGCACGGTCACCTTCGGACTGAACGGCAGCACGTCCGGCGGCCCGAACCCCAACCCGAACCTGGTCACGCTCAACGGCGCCGCCTGCGCCGTCTCCTGACCGGCCCGGTGGCCTCCCGGGGCGACGGGAGGCCACCATCGCCGGACAGGCGTGATCATGGGGCATGGCCTACCTCTTCCTGCTCGGCGCGATCGCCGCCGAGGTGATCGGCACCAGCCTGCTCAAGGCGACCGACGGCTTCACCCGGCTCTGGCCCACGCTCGGCGTCGCGGTCGCGTACCTGTCGTCGTTCGGGCTGCTCTCACTGACCGTCAGGGACATCCCGGTCGGTGTGGCGTACGCGATCTGGTCCGGGCTCGGCACCGCGGCGATCATGGCGATCGGGGCGGCGTTCCTCGGCGAGCCGCTGAGTGTCGCCAAGGTGGTCGGCGCGGGCCTGGTGATCGCGGGGGTGGTGGTGCTCAACCTCGGCGGCGCGCACTGACGCCGAAACCCGGTGGACGGCCGCCGCGCGGGTCCGCGATGGTGGCGGCCATGGACGCGCGCGGGCTGTCCGGCGCGGAGCGCCGGGTGTGGGGGAGGCTGCCGGCGGGCACGCGGGCCGCGCTGGCCGGCCTGCCCGCGGCGGACCTGCGGACGCTGCTGCTGACCGTGACCCGGGACCGGGCCGCGGCCGTGCGCCCGGCCGACGTGGTGCGGCGCTGGCGTGAGGACCGCTTCGTCCGCCCCGCCGGCGTCGACCCCCGCGCGCTCGCCCGCGTCGAGGCCCGCGTCTGGGGCCTGTTGCCGAGCGACGTGGCGGGGGTCGAGCTGTCCCCGGTCGCCCCGCTCGGCACCTGCGCCGCCGTGGCGCCGGTGAGCCAGAACCGGATCGTCGGCACGACGCGCGGCACCGAGGTGGTGAGCGACCCGACGAACGCCCTGGCCGTCGAGGCGGCGGTACGCCGTCGGCGGGCCGACGAGGTGCACCTGGCCGCCGCGCACCGGGTGCTCCGGGCACAGAGCTTCGGTCCCGGCGCGGCGGCGCACTTCCGGCTGTTCACGCTGGTGTCCACCGCCCGGGACACCGGTTCCGGCCGCACCGAGGCCCGGCTGCTGGTGCGTCACCTGACGTTCTGGCGGACGGTGCTCGCCGAGCTGGCCGGTCCGGCGTCGCCCGCGCTGCACGTCACGCTCTTCGACGACCCCGTCCTGGCCGAGCGGCTCGCCGACACCGTCCGACCCGCGCTCACCGACCCCACGGTGCCGCTGCGGGACGAACCAGGGCGGGACCGGGGGCGCGGCTACTACGTCGGCGCGGCGCTGCGGCTGACCCTGGCCGACGGCGCCCGGGAGGTGGGCGACGGCGGGTTCACCGACTGGACGGCCCGGTTGACCGGCGACGCCAAGGAGCGCTGCCTGATCTCCTGCCTGGCCACCGAACGCCTGGTGGAGCCGTGACCCGCCTCGTGGTCCAGCGGATCCGGGTGCGCTGGACCAGCCGGGACGCCGCCGCGGCCGTCGTCCGCGGCCGGCTTCCCCAGGCGTACGCGCTGCCGCCGCTGCCGCCGGACGGGCTCGCGGTGCATGACGTGCTGCGGGACGAGGCCACCGGCTACCAGGCGGCGGAGGACTCGCGGGAGAGCGCGACCGCGATCCGCGAGGCGGGACTCTGGATCGAGTGGCACGACGGCCGCGCCCTGGTCGACCGGCTGCCGAGCCAGGCCTCCTTCCCGGTCCGACGGGTCGGCACCCGCCTGTTCGCCCTCGCGCCGGGCCAGCTCGGCCGCTGGCGGGCGAACTTCCGGTTCACCGGGTGCCAGTGCTCCGCCCGCTGGTGGTACGAGGAATGGACGGTGCACGTCGCGCACGCCCCGGCCCGGCCGGACCCGTTCCACGACGCCCGCTGGACCCGGGACCGGGACGAGCGGGTGCACCTGTACGGCGGCCCGCGTCCCGGCCGCCGCTGAACCGGCGTCAGGCCACCGGCCGCCGCATGGCGACCCGGTCGGCGGGGTCCAGCCCGAGCGCCGCCTCGGCGGCCAGCAGCCCGGCCAGCCCCGGGGTCACCTCGGCCCCGGCCAGCTCCCGGAACCCGCACCGCGCGTAGTACGGGCCGTTCCACGGCACGCTGCGGAAGGTGGTCAGGGTCAGCGCCGGCAACCCGCGCCCGGCGGCCCAACCGGCCACGTCGTCGAGCAGCCCGCGCCCGATCCCCCGCCGGGCGTGCCCGGGGTCGACGCTGAGCTGCTGCACGTGCGCGCACCCGTCGACCAGCTCGACCGCGACGAAGGCCACGGGCCGGTCCGCCGCGTCGACGGCGACCCGGAGCCGTCCGGCCCGCTGCGCGGCGGCCAGCACCTCCCGGGGCAACGGCGGCATGTCGGCCACGTCCGCCATGCCGATCTCCCGGAACGGGGCGCCGGAGGCCACCTCGATCCGCTGCACCTCGGTCACCTCGTCGGCCCGGGCCACCCTGCTGCGCTCCACGGCCCCGACCCTGGCAGAGCGACCCGGAACCCGCGACCGGGTTTCGCACCGCGCCCCGTTGCCTGCCGCCGCACCGCCCGCCGGACATGGTGGCGGGGCCCGGGAGTGTTCCCGGGCCCCGCCACCGCGATGGGCAGGATCAGACGCCGTAGATGAACTCGATGTCGGTGGCACCGCCGCTGTTGGCGTTGCGCAGGTAGACGGTGTTGTTGCTGGGACGACGGACACCCGGGGTGATGTCGCCGTCGCCGTCCCAGTCACCCGGCACCGCGACGTCGCCCGACGGGCCGTGGCCGAAGATGAACTGCGCGTCGGTCGTGCCGGTGCCGTTGGTCAGGTACCAGGTCGAGTTGCCCGGCCGGAACACCCCGACCGTGTCCGTGCCGTCGTTGTTCCAGTCACCGGCCACCGGCTGGTCACCCGACGGACCGTGGCCGAACTTGAACTCCATGTCGGTGCTCCCGGTGCCGTTGGTCAGGTACCAGGTCGAGACGTCGGGACGGAACACGCCGGCGGTGTCCCTGCCGTCGTTGTTCCAGTCACCGACGACCGGCCGGTCACCCGACGCGCCGTGGCCGAAGATGAACTCCACGTCGGTGGTGGTGGTGCCGTTGGTCAGGTACCAGGTCGAGTTGCTCGGCCGGAACACGCCGACGGTGTCCGTGCCGTCGTTGTTCCAGTCACCGGCCACCGGGATGTCGCCGGACGGCCCGTGGCCGAACTTGAAGACCATGGTGGCCGCGCCGCTGTTCGTGTTGCGCAGGTAGAAGGTCGAGTTGCTCGGACGGAAGACCCCCACCGTCTCGTCGCCGTCGCCGTCCCAGTCACCCGAGATCGGCACGTCCTCCGGCTCCGGCGGGACATCCCCACCGGACCACCACGAGGTGCGCTTCTTCGCGCCGTCCCAGCTGAAGCTGAAGTGGATGTGGTCGGTGTGCGGGTTGGAGCCGCTGTAGGCCTGCCACCCGGAAGACGCCTCGTACGACTTCCAGATCCGGTCGTTCCAGATCATGTACATGATGCCGAGGCGGCGGGCCATGGCGTGCCGGTTGCCGTGCGAGTCGGTGGCGAGCAGCCAGTCGATCACGTCGGTGGCGTCGGCGCGCTGCGCGGCGTCGTAGTAGTTGAAGTGGTAGTCGAGCGCCCGGCCCTCCTTGTGTTCACTGGTGCCGCCGCTGCCGCAGTCCCGGCCGATGCCCCAGGTGTGCGAGCCGTAGGTCGAGTTCAACAGGTCCTTGAAGCCCACCACGCCCGGCTTGGCGGTCGGGTCGCAGATCTCCTGGCCGTCGTAGGCGGCGTATCCGTCGATGGCGGAGCCGAAGTAGGGAGTGGCCGGTGCGGCCATGGCCGCCGTGGGGGCGACAGCGATGGCCGCCGCCACGGCGGTGGCCAACGTGGCGACGGCGAGGCCGCCCAGTCTGCGCACGTGCTGCACGATCATGACAATTCCTTTCAGGGGTTGATCCGCCCTCAAGGGCGGGCAGGGGGAATTCACACGACACGCCAAAGGCGAAGTCGGGGGTCCTCGACGAGCAACTCCCGCACCAGCGTGTGCAGGATGGAATGCGCCGCCAACGAATTGTCGGCAGTCACGAAGGCGATAATGTCGAACCCAGCCGGCCCGGCCCGGATTCGCAAATGGTTGATCCGCCGATCCTTGTCCGCACGCGCCCACAACCGGCCGCGAAGTTCTCTCTCGGAATAATCACAATTGCCGTCGAGCGGGGCGATGCGAGCCAGGGCGGCGATCACGGCTGGCTCGGACCGGACACGTCCGGTGGGGTCCAGCCGAAGCCCTCGGCCAGCACGGCTGTTCCGGTGCCGCCGCCCGCGTCCTGGGTCAGCACCACGGCCGCCACCGAGAAGAGGACCGCGGCGACATACCACCGATTCGACAGGTTCCGGAGCGCAGACATGGTTATCCTCTCGCACAAATAGGTAGGAAATTGAGGGCCGGTCCGGCCCCGTTCCGGTGTGTGTTCACCGCGATGGGAAAAGCGTGCCTCAGCCAAGCGCCGCTGTCACCGGTTCAGGGGTGGCGGAACCCTGCCAGGCGAGAAGTCGCAATGGCGGCGGCCGGGACCCCGCACCGGTCGCCACCGCCCTAGGATCACCCCCAACATACGAACGGGGAGGACCATGCTGGAGGCACTGGGTTTAACGGCGACCGATGAGTCTGTCTACCTCACGATGATCGCGCACCCGACATTGGACGTGGCCGGGCTGGCCGCCCAGCTCCAGATCGACCAGTCACAGGTGCACCACGCGTTGGACGCCCTGGCGGGCCTGGCGCTGATCCGTCTCGACGGCCCCGGCGGCACGGCTCGCGCCGTGCGGCCGCAGACCGGGCTCGCCGCACTCCTAACGAAGGTGGAGGCCGACATCGCGGTCCGCCAGCGGCAGATCGAGACGGTCCGGACGGCGATCGCCGACCTGGCGATGACGCACGAGCGACACGAGGTGGCGATCCGGCTGGAGGGCATCGACGCGGTCCGCGAGCGGCTCGCCGAGCTGGCCCGCACGGCCACGGCGGAATGCCTCTCCTTCACCCCCGGCGGGGCACAGCCCGCCGACACCCTGCAGTCCGAGGCGCCCCTCAACGAGGCGGCGCTCGAACGGACCGTGCGAATCCGCAACGTCTACCAGGACAGCTTCCGCAACGACCCGGCCACGCTGGCACACGCACGGCGGATGGCGGCGTTGGGCAGTGAGTCCCGTACGGTGCCGACCCTGCCGATGCGCATGGTCATCGTCGACCGGAGCATCGCCCTGACGCCGATCGACCCGAGGCAACCCCGACTCGGCGCCCTGGAACTCCGCAGCCCGGGCCTGGTCGCCGGCCTGATCGCCCTCTTCGAGCAGGTCTGGCAGCAGGGCACTCCGTTCGGTGACGGCCCCGGCAAGCGGTCGACGCCGCTCGCTCCGCAGGAGCAGGCGCTGCTGCGGCTCTTCGCGGCGGGGCACACCGACGAGTCGGCAGCCCGGCAGCTGGGTGTCTCCGCCCGGAGCGTCCAGCGGCTGATGAACTCCCTGACCGACCGGCTCGAGGCGAGCAGTCGGTTCCAGGCCGGCGTCGAGGCGGCCCGGCGCGGCTGGATCTGATCCCGACCAGGCCTGGTTGAGCCCGGGTCGGCACGCCTGCCGCAGCGTGCCCCGCCAGCAGAAGCGGCGCTGACGGACGGGCGGGTGCTGCCGCGGCCACGCGGCGGCACCCGGCCCTCCCACCCCGTGGGACCGCCGGTGTGACGGGGGTCGCGCGGTTCGGGGCCGCCTGCCCGTCGCCGCCCTGCCTAGGGTCGGGGCCATGACCGTCAACGGGGACGTCGGCGTCGATGTCGCCGCGGCGCGCGCCGCCGCATCCGGCAGGCCGCCCCGCGTGACCGGGGGTACCGCCGACATGGAGCGCCACCCGGCCGCGCCGGTGGCCGACGGGTCGCACCGGGCGGTAAGGGGGCCGCTGCTGCCGAGATGCCCCGGGCCGTGCCGCCGGTGACGCGATGAGCCGCTGGTCGCGCCACTCACCGATCCCGCCGCCCGGACGGCTGCGCACGCTGGCCCTGGCCACGCTGGCCAACACCGTCGGCTCGGGACTGTGGCTCACCGGCGGCGCCCTCTACCTGACCCGGGACGTCGGGCTCTCCCCCGCGTCCGTCGGCGCTGGACTCACCCTCGCCGGCCTGGTCGGGCTCACCGCCAGCCTGCCGCTCGGCGCCCTCGCCGACCGGCGGGACCCGCGTACGCTCCGCGCGCTCGTGCAGGTGGGCCAGGGCGCGGCCGCCGCCGCGTACCTGCTGGTCGACTCCTTCCCGGTGTTTCTCGCGGTGGCGGTCCTCGAGATGCTGCTCGCCTCCGGCAACCTGGCGGTCCGCGCGGCGCTGGTCGCCGCGGTCGCCGGACCGCAGGGCCGCGTCCACGCGTTCGCCACCCTGCGTGCGGTGGCGAACCTGGGCATCGCGGTGGGGGCCGGGCTGGCCGGGTTCGTGCTGGCGGCGGACAGCCACCTGGCGTACCAGGTGCTGGTGGCCGGCAACGCGCTCACCTACCTGCTGTCGGCGGCGCTGCTGCTGCGGCTGCCGGCCTACCCACCGGTGGCCGGCCGCGGGCGCGGGCCCGCAGGTCGACGCCGGGGGCGGGCGCTGCGGGACGCGCGGTTTCTCGCCGTCAGCGGCGCGTCGGCCGTGCTCGCGCTGCACTGGACACTGCTCGCGCTCGTGGTGCCGCTGTGGACGGTGACCCGGGCCGGGGCGCCACCGCCGGTGGTGTCGGCGGTGCTCCTCACGAACACCGTGCTCACCGTGCTGCTCGCGGTGCGGCTCGGCCGCGGCGCCGACGACGCCACCCGCGCCGCCCGGTCGATGCGCCGCGCCGGGCTGGTGCTGGGCGCGGCGATGCTGCTGTACGCGGCCACCGCCGGTCTGCCGACCGCCGCGTCGGTCACCCTGCTGCTGACCGCGACCGCGGTCTACACGTTCGGCGATCTCTGGCACGGCACCGCCGGGGCGGGCCTGGCGTACGACCTGGCGCCGCCGGACGCGATCGGGGCGTACCAGGGCGTGGACGGCATGCTGGCCGGCCTGTCCCGGGCGCTCGGTCCGGCTCTGCTGACGCTGCTGGTGCTCGACGGCGGCGTGCCGGGCTGGCTGGCGGTCGGGGCGCTCTTCGCCGGCGTCGGCCTGGCCAGCCCCGCGCTGACCCGGTGGGCGCTGGCGAACCGGGAGCCGGCCCGGCCGGTGGCCGGCGATCATCCGGCCGCGACCGTGTAGGAGCATGGCGGGCATGACGGACCAGCAGACCCTCGCCATCCGCCCGGGCGGCCCGGCCGACGCGGCCACCGTGCTGCGGCTGCTCGACAGCGCCACCGCCTGGCTCGTGGCGCGCGGCCGGACCGGCCAGTGGGGCACCGAGCCCGCGTCGACCGACCCGCGCCGGATCGCCCAGGCCGAGGCGTGGGCCACCGGCGGCGGGCTGTACCTGGCGACGCTCGGCGACACCGCGGTGGGCGCGCTGGTGGTCGGGTCCGCCACCGAGTACGTGCCGCCGGCCACCGAACCCGAGCTGTACGTCAACCTGCTGGTCACCGACCGGGCGTACGCCGGCCACGGGATCGGCGCCCGGCTGCTGGCGTACGCGGCGGAGCTGGCCCGGGACCGGGGTCTCGGGCTGCTCCGGGTGGACTGCTACGGCGGGGACGACCGGGCGCTGGTCCGCTTCTACGAGGGCTGCGGCTTCACCGCCACCGACCGGTTCACCGTCGAGCGTCCGGGTCGCGCCCCCTGGCCGGGCCAGGTGCTGGCGCGCCGGCTGGCCTGACCGGTCAGCCGATCTCCTCGTCGACGAAGCACCAGCGCCACGTCTCGCCGGGCTGGACCGAGCGCATCACCGGGTGACTTGTCGACTCGAAGTGCTTCGAGGCGTGCTGGTACGGCGACGAGTCGCAGCAGCCCACGTGCCCGCAGGTCAGGCAGCCCCGCAGGTGTACCCAGTCGTCGTTGCCGATGGCCACGCAGTCCGGGCACTCGGTCGTGGTCGCAAACTCGGCGTCGCCCGCATCGGTCAGGTGTGCGCAGCTCACTCGTCGGCCTCCTGTCGCAGCAACGACTCCTCCAGGTCCAGGTCACGGTAGGCGCGGACCAGCACCTCCTCCGGGATCTTCCCGGAGTCGCGGGCGGCCCGGAACACCTCCCGTTCCGCGTCGATCATCTCCTGTCGCAACCGACCGTACGCCTGGGAGGGGGTCTCCCGCGCGGCACCCCCGAGCCGTTCCCAGGCCACGTTGGTGCGGCTCTGCACCAGGCCGCGCAGTCGTTCCACGACGGCGTCCGGCGCCCCCTCGGCGAGTTCCTCGAGCCGCTCCCGGGCGGCCCGGCTGGCCTGCTGCTGCACGGCGGCGGCGGAGAGGGCGTCCTGCACCGGATCGTCCGGCGGCAGTTTCGCCGCCCGCGCCACGGCCGGCAGGGTGGCGCCCTGCGCCACCAGGGTGACCACGATGACCGCGAACGCCAGCCAGATGAACAACTGCCGCGGGTACGCCCGGTCGTCGGCCAGGGTGAGCGGCAGCGCGAGGGCGGCGGCCAGGGTGACCACGCCACGCATCCCGGCCCAGCCGATGACGAAGGGGACCTGCACCGGGGTCGACGCCTCCCGGCGGCGCGCCCGGGGCACCAGCCGGCCCAGGTAGGTGGCCGGGAGGAGCCAGACGAACCGGGTCAGCACGACGGCGGCCAGCACCGCGGCGGTGATCCCGACCAGCCGGCCGACCGGCTCGTCCAGGTCCCGGACCACCTCACGGAGCTGCAGGCCGACCAGCAGGAAGACCAGTCCTTCCAGCAGGAACTGGATGAGCCGCCAGAACGCGCTCACCTGGAGCCGGGAGGCGGCGGACATCAGCAGCGCCTGCTTGTGGCCGATGCCCAGCCCGGTCACCACCACGGCGACCACCCCGGAGGCGTGGATCTCCTCGGCGGCGAAGACCACCGTGAAGGGCACGATCAGCGACAGCGCGTTGTCGAGCACCGGGTCGCTGATCCGCTTGTGCAGGTGGCCGAAGACCACCACGCCGAGCAGCCCGACGAGGACGCCGCCGCCGGCCGAGACCAGGACCTCGCGCGCCACCTCGCCGAACCCGACGTGGCCGCCGGCCGCGGTGGCGGCGGCGACCGCAACCCGCAGCAGCACCAGCGCCGTGGCGTCGTTGACCAGGCTCTCCCCCTCCAGGATCGTCACGATCCGCCGGGGCAGGCCCACCCGCCGGGCCACCGCGGTGGCGGCGATCGCGTCCGGCGGCGCCACCACCGCGCCGAGGGCCAGGCAGATGGCGTACGGCACCTCGGGCAGGAGCAGGTGCACGACGGTGCCCACCACGAACGCGGTGAAGAGCACCAGCCCGACGGCGAGCAGCAGGATCGGCCGGAGGTTGAGCCGGAACGCCGGCACCGACGTCTTCAGCGCCGCCACGTAGAGCAGCGGCGGCAGGATGCCGACCAGCACCAGCTCGGGGTCGAGGCGGACCTGCGGAAAACCGGGCAGGAAGGACAGGGCGAGGCCGAGCACGACCAGCAGGATCGGCGCCAGCAGGCCGAGCCGACGGGCCAGCGCCGCGCCGAAGGTCGCGATCGCGAGAAAGACGACGACCTCGATCAGAGCTTCCATGGGGTACGAGCCTAGGCGGCCCGCGACCCAGGCGTGATCACGAGGCGGTACGGAGTTTCGGCAGCACCTCGGCGCCGAACGTGTCGATGAAGGCGCGCTGCTCCTGCCCGACGTGGTGCAGGGCGATCTGGTCGAAGCCCAGCGCCACGTACTCCTCCAGCCAGCCGACGTGCCGGCCGAGGTCGGCGGAGACGTTGACCACCTTGGTGACCCGCTCCATCGGCACGTCCTCGCTGACCACGTCGAAGTGGTCGGTCAGCTCCAGGTCCCAGCAGACCGGCGGGGCGAAGACGTTGCTGCGCCACTGGTCGTACGCGATCGCCTCGGCCTCGGCCTGCTCAGGCGCCCAGCTCACGTGCACCTGGAGGTGCAGCGGCCCGCGCCCGCCGGCGTCCCGGTAGGCGTCGACCATCCGCCGCAGGTGCGCCGGCGGCGCGTTGACCGTGATCAGGCCGTCGGCCCACTCGGCGCACCAGCGGGCCGTCTCGACGCTGACCGCCGCGCCGATCAGCGCGGGCGGCTCGTCGGGCCGGGTCCACAGCTTCGCCCGGTCGACGGTGACCAGGCCGTCGTGGCTGACCTCCTCGCCGGCCAGCAGCGCCCGGATCACGTCCACGCACTCGCGCAGCCGGGCGGCGCGGACGTCCTTGCGCGGCCAGCCGGTGCCGGTGATGTGCTCGTTGCTCGCCTCGCCGGTGCCGAGCGCGGCCCAGAACCGGCCCGGGTACATGGCGGCCAGGGTGCCGATGGCCTGCGCGACGATGGCCGGGTGGTAGCGCTGGCCGGGCGCGTTGACCACCCCGAACGGGAGGTTGGTGGCCTGGAGCGCGGCGCCGAGCCAGGACCAGGCGAAGCCGGAGTGGCCCTGCCGGGCGCTCCACGGCGAGAAGTGGTCGGAGGACATGGCCGCGTCGAAGCCGGCCCGCTCGGCGTGGACCACCGCCGCCAGCAGCTTGGCCGGGTGGATCTGCTCGTGGGACGCGTGGAAGCCGAACACCGTCATGGGCGCATCTCCTACCCATGACGGCGTCCGGCCAATCGCGACTACTCCGAGTGCGCCCCGGCCCCGGCGCCGGCCTCCCCCTCGCCGACCCAGACGGTCTTGGTGTTGCAGAACTCCCGCATGCCCACGGCGGACAGCTCGCGCCCGTACCCCGAGTTCTTCACCCCGCCGAAGGGCAGCTCCGGATAGGACGTGGTCATGCCGTTGATGAAGACGTTGCCGGCGTCCAGGTCGACGGCGAAGCGCTCCTGCTCGGCCGGGTCGGTGGTCCACGCGTTGGAGCCGAGGCCGAAGTTGGTGCCGTTGGCGACCTCGATCGCCTGCTCGTAGGAGTCGACCCGGTAGAGGCCGGCGACCGGCCCGAACACCTCCTCGGCCCACATCCGCATCCCCGGCCGCAGGTCGGTGACCACGGTCGGCGGGTAGTACCAGCCGTCGCCGGCGGGCTTCTCGCCGCCGCACAGCACGGTGGCGCCGTTGTCGACCGCGTCCTGCACCTGGGCGTGGATCTCGTCCCGGCCGCCCTCGCTGGCCAGCGGGCCGACGTCGGTGTTCCCGTCCATCGGGTCACCGACGCGCAGCGCCGACATCCGGGCGGCGAACTTCTCGGCGAAGGCGTCGAAGACGTCGGTGTGCACGATGAACCGCTTGGCGGCGATGCAGGACTGGCCGTTGTTCTGGCAGCGGGCCGTGGTGGCCACCTCGGCGGCCTTGTCGAGGTCGGCCGAGGGCATCACCACGAACGGGTCGCTGCCGCCGAGTTCCAGCACGGTCTTCTTGAGTTCCCGCCCGGCGATCTGGGCGATCGAGCGGCCGGCCCGTTCGCTGCCGGTGAGCGTGGCGGCCCGGACCCGGGGGTCGCTGAGGATCCGGTCCACCGCCTCGGAGCCGACCAGCAGGGTGGTGAACGCGCCCTCCGGGAAGCCGGCCCGGCGGAACAGCTCCTCCAGGTAGAGGGCGGTCTGCGGGACGTTGGAGGCGTGCTTGAGCAGCCCGGTGTTGCCGGCCATCAGGGCCGGCGCGGCGAACCGCATGACCTGCCAGAGCGGGAAGTTCCACGGCATCACGGCGAGCACCGGGCCGATCGGCTGGTGGCGGACGTACGCCCGCTTCGCCTTGACCGCGGCGGCGTCGGCGGGCTCGTCGGCGAGCATCTTCGCCGCGTTGGCGGCGTAGAAGCGGCACGCCGTGGCGCACTTGGTCACCTCGGCCTTGGCCGCCGCGTAGGTCTTGCCCATCTCGGTGGTCATCAGCCGGGCGGTCTCGTCCCGCTCGGCCTCCAGCAGGTCGGCCGCGGCGATCAGCCACCGGCCCCGCTCGGCGATCGTGGTCCCGTGCAGTTGCCGGAAGGCGAGGTCGGCCCGCTCGATGGCCGCGTCGATCTGCTCGTCCGACATCGGGTCGTACGTCTTGAGCACCTGTCCGGTGGCGGGGTTGGTCGTGGCGATGGGCATGTCGTACTCCTGTCACTCGAACAGCGAGTGCCGCACGCCCGGCTCCTCGCGGCGGCGCGCGGCGCGGCGGCGCTGGATGACGACGAGGTCGACCACGGCCACCACGGCGAGAATCGCGCAGACCACGCCCAGCCAGGTCACGCCGGCGGCGAAGGCGAGCACCGCGAAGACGGTCATGACGACCAGGCCGAAGAGGGCGAGCACAAGCCGCAGGTTCAGCGCGCTGTACGCGGCGTTGATCCGGCGACGGGGCTGTGATCGCGTCATTCCTTCGGGCTACCCCGGCATGGCCCGGGCTAACCGGCTCCCCGCGCGCGGCCGGTGATCCCGCACACGAAGCGGGTACTCGCCGGATGCGCCCGACCGGACGGTGCGTTACACCGGTCTGCCGTGACCGGCGGAGATCCCGGCGGCGGCGGAGAGGATGGGCATGACCACGACGCACGCGGCACCGGTGACCGTCGCCGTCTCGCGGCGCGCCGACCCGGCGCGCACCGACGAGATGGTGGCGTGGATGCGGGCCGGTACGGCGCTGGCCGAGAGCTTCCCGGGCTTCCTGGGTGCCGGGTTCGTCCGCAGTGCGCCGGGGTCGCCTGAGTGGCACGTGATGTACCGGTTCGCGAACCAGGACACGCTGCGCGGCTGGGAGGACTCCCCGCAGCGGCACTGGTGGCTGAGCTCGGCGCAGGGCATCGTCGAGCACACCCGGGTCGAGCGCCGCACCGGCATCGAGGGCTGGTTCGACCCGCCGGTGGACCACGTGGTCGAGACGTTCGCGGCCGGCGACGCCGAGCCGCCGGCGCCGGCCGCCCCGCCGCGCTGGAAGCAGGCGGTTGCCATCTGGCTGGCGTTCTTCCCGCTCAGCCTCACCGCCACCCTGCTCACCGCCCGGTTCATCGCCGACGTGCCGCTGGCGGCGCGGACGCTGCTCATGACGCTCTGCCTGACCCCGCTGATGACCTACCTGGTGCTGCCCTGGATCACCCGGGTGCTGCACTGGTGGCTGCACGGCCAGCCCGCGCCGTGGCGGCGCTGACCCCGGTTCCCGAGGCGGTCGTAACACGCTCATGTGAACGACGGTTGTCGATGCCGGAATGGCGACAGAGTCCCCGTCCGGACGGCCGAGGCGGATAGGGTCGACGCGCCGTTTCATGCCGCCGGACGGGGGACGGTATGCCTCGACGTTGGATCGCCGCACTGGCCTGCCTCGCGGCGCTGGTCGCGCTCGCCTGCGACCGGTCCGGCTCGGCGTCGCCCGGCCCGTCGGGCTCCGCGCCCCCCGGAGCACCGAAGGTGCTGACCGCGCTCGGCGACTCGGTCACCACCGGTTTCGGCTCCTGCCTGGTGCTGGTGAGCTGCGAACGCAACTCCTGGTCCAGCGGGGACGGCATCCGGGTGCACAGCCTCTACCGGCGGCTGCGCGAGGACAACCCGGCGCTGCGGGCCTACAACCGGGCGGCGCCCGGCGCCCGCGCGGCCGGTCTGGCCGACCAGGCCCGGTCGGCGGTACGCGACCGGGCCGACCTGGTCACCGTGCTGATCGGGGCGAACGACGCCTGCCGCGACGACATCGACGAGATGACCCCGGTGGCCACCTTCCGCAAGCAGGTCGACGCGGCCCTGGCGGTGCTGCGCAAGGGGCGGCCGAAGGCGCGCGTGCTGGTGGTCAGCCTGCCCGACCTGCACCGGCTCTGGGAACTCGGGCACACCGAGGCCCGGGCGGTGCGGGCCTGGTCGCGCGGGATCTGCCCGGCGCTGCTGGCCGACGCCACGTCCACCGCGCCGGCGGCGGTGGCCCGGCGGGCCCGGTTCCGGGAGCGGATCGACGCCTACGACGGGCAACTGCGCGCCGCCTGCCGGGCGTACGGGTCCCGCTGCCGCTGGGACGGCGGCGCGGTGCACCGATCCCGGTTCAGCCTGGACGAGGTGAACGCGCTGGACTGGTTCCACCCGAACGCCGCCGGCCAGGACCGGCTCGCCGACGTCGCCTGGGACGCGGCCCGCTGGGCCGACTGAGCGCCGGCGCGGTCAGGGCCGGCGCGGGCCGGGCAGTTGCCGGGGGCCGCCCCGGTAGAGGGCGCGGGCGCGGTCGGCGAGGTCCTTGGTGGCCGACGAGTTGGCCCAGGTGCCGAGGATGATCGCGGCGCCGGGGATCACCTTGGCGAACATCCGCTTAGCGGCACGCACCCCGGCCATCCGGGCCAGCCGGACGCCGAGCTGGAGCATCACCCGGCCCAGCGGGCGCTGCCCGCCCATGCCGAACAGCGCGCCGGCCCGCTCCCGGCCGGCGGCCACCCCGAGGGCCAGCCGGGCGCTCTCGGCGACCTTGTGCACCCGCTGGAGCACCAGCAGGTCGGTGGCCCGATCGGGGTGGAGCGGGTCGACGCCGTAGGCGGCCGCCACGTGCAGCACCAGCCGGGCCTGGGTCCAGGCCAGCACGCCCACGTCGAGCACCGCGCCGGGCAGCCCGGCCGCACCGGAGACCGCGCCGGAGAGCCGGGCGTGGTTGACGAACTTGCGCGCGGCCTGGTCGGCCAACTCGTCGGCGGGGACGTCGGGGCGCTGCGCCCGCTCCCGCTCGGCCCACTGCGCCGCCTCCGGCCCGAGCCGGCGCACCGCCTCCAGGGCCAGGTGTTCCGGGGCGTACTGCGGGTCGTCCCGCATCCGGTCCCACAGCGTGGCGGGGGGGGCCCCGGGGGCCCCCCCCGGCGCG
>NZ_JBSSLX010000102.1:0-18978 GCF_053890995.1 Micromonospora sp. I033
CTACAGGGGCCCTTTCGTACCAAGATCTTCCAGGGCTCCCCCTCTGGGACGCGGGCGGGCATCCGAGTCGCCGGGCGGGCCGAAGCCGATCGACGGGTCCCAGCCGCTCGGCGGCGCGCGCTCCGACGCGCGTCGGGCGGGGCACGCCGGGGTAACTACCTACGGGTGTCCGGGTCGCCGATCCTCCTCGGGGCCGAGGGCGGGGTGGGAACCCGTTCCTACCGTGGAATCAGCGCGGCGGATCGCCGCAGAAGTGGGAGTTCGACGATGAGTCGCAAACTGGTCCGGCCCCGTCAGGGGCGCGTGTTCGCCGGCGTCTGCGCCGGCCTGGCCCAGCGGTTCGGCATGTCGGCCGGCATGGTCCGGCTGCTGTTCCTGCTGTCGCTGCTGCTGCCCGGCACGCAGGTGATCGTCTACCTGATCCTCTGGGTCCTGATGCCGAACGAGGACCGCTACCTCGCCACCAGCCGCCACTGACCCGCGCCGCCCGCCCCGGGACCACCCCGGGGCGGGCGACGGCGTCAGGGCGCCGTGTAGGTGACCGTCACCTTCTCGTAGCCGAGGGAGCGGAGCAGCCCCTCCAGCATCTTGCGGGTGTTCTCCTCGGCCCGGGCGGTGAGGCCGCTGTCGCGGGCCGCCGCCGAGATCCGGTCCTCGGCGAGCTGGTAGACCTGCTGCTGCCGGTTGGGGTCGCCGCCGACCAGGTCGTTCAGCCGGTTGATCAGGCCGCGCTGCTCGGCGAAGACGTAGCTCTTGTCCATGTCCAGGTCGGTCTCGCCGAGCTGCGGCGCGGGCAGCTTGATCTCCACGGACTTGCCGTCGTCGGAGACCACCACCGCCCCGTCGGCGATCTTCGCGAAGTCGACGTACGCCTCGATCCGGCCCGCCCCGACGAACAGCGTGCGCTCGTTGAGCAGGAAGTCCGGCACGTTGCGCCGGTCCTTCTGCACGTCGACCACCACCTGGAAGTTGCCCTCGGCGGCCACGTAGCGGCTCAGGTCGCGGATCGACTTGAGCAGCGGCGGCTGGCTGCGGTCGGTCTGCTCCTTGGCGAACGGGTTGCGGAACTCCGGCAGCAGGCCGGTCGCCTGCACGCCGAGGAGCACCACCACGGCCAGCGCGACCGCGCCGAGCACCCCGAGCAGGCCGCGCGCCGGGCCCCCGGGCGACGCCGGGCGGCCGCGACCGGGCTCGGGTGGGACGTCCGACCGGGCCCGGAGAGACTCGCCGGTCGGGTATTCCGGGAACTCCCTGGTGGGCTCGTTGATGTCACCGTCGCGGGCCATCGCCCCTCACCGTCCTCGTCCGACACATCGACTGAGAATGACGGTACGGCCACCGTGCGACAGTCGCTCGCCGAGCGACCCGATCGGGTGAATCCCCAGCTCAGGCGAAGGCGGAGAGCCCGGTCAGCCGCTGCCCGATGACCAGCTGGTGGATCTCCGAGGTGCCCTCGTAGGTGAGCACGCTCTCCAGGTTGTTGGCGTGCCGCATCACCGGGTATTCACCGGACACGCCGTTCGCGCCGAGGATCGTCCGGCACTCGCGGGCGATCGCGATGGCCTCCCGGACGTTGTTCAGCTTGCCGACGCTGACCTGATCCGGGCGGAGCCTGCCGGCGTCGGCGAGCCGGCCCAGGTGCAGCGCCAGCAGCAGCCCCTTGTTCCACTCGACCGCCATGTCGGCGAGCTTGGCCTGGGTGAGCTGGAAGCCGGCCAGCGGCCGGCCGAACTGGGTCCGGGTGGTCGCGTAGGACAGCGCCGTCTCCAGGCAGTCCCGGGCCGCGCCGAGCGCGCCCCAGACGATGCCGTGCCGGGCCTCGGTGAGGCAGCTCAGCGGCGCCTTGAGCCCGACCGCCTCGGGCAGCCGCGCGTCCGCCGGCAGCCGCACGTCGTCGAGGGCGATCTCCCCGGTGACCGACGCGCGCAGCGACATCTTGTGCCGGATCTCCCGCGCCGTCACCCCGGGCGTGTCCATGGGTACGGCGAAGCCGCGGACTCCCTCGTCGGTGCGCGCCCAGATCACCCCGACGTCGGCGATCGGCGCGTTGGTGATCCACAGCTTGCTGCCGCTGAGGATCCAGTCGTCGCCGTCGCGGCGGGCCCGGGTGGCCATCGAGGCCGGGTCGGAGCCGTGGTCCGGCTCGGTCAGCCCGAAGCAGCCGATCGCCTCACCCGCCGCCATGGCGGGCAGCCAGCGCTGCTTCTGCTCCTCGCTGCCGTAGCGCCAGATGGCGTACATGGCCAGCGAGCCCTGCACCGAGACGAGCGAGCGGATGCCGGAGTCGCCGGCCTCCAGCTCCAGGCAGGCGAGCCCGTAGGCGACGGCCGACGCGCCGGCGCAGCCGTAGCCGGTGAGGTGCATGCCGAGCAGGCCGAGCTTGCCGAACTCGCGGGCCAGCTCGCGGGCCGGGACGTGGCCGTCCTCGTACCAGCCGGCGACGTGCGGGCGGACCCGGTCGTCGATCAGCTGGCGCACGACGGCGCGGATCTGCCGCTCCTCCTCGCCCAGCGACGCGTCGATGTCCAGCAGGTCGAGAGGAGTCATGCCGTCACCTTAACGAAGACTCAGGGGGAGGTCATTCGCCCTGCGGGCTGAGCACCAGCACCCGGGCGTGGATCTGGTTGCGCTGCTGGAGCGCCGCGCGCAGCGCCCGGTGCAGGCCGTCCTCCAGGTAGAGACCGCCGTTCCACTGCACGACGTGCGGGAAGAGGTCGCCGTAGAAGGTGGAGTCCTCGGCGAGGAGCTTGTCCAGCGCCAGCTCCCGCTTGGTGGTGATGAGCTGGTCCAGCCGCAGCGGACGCGGCGGGATCTCGGCCCACTGCTTGAGCGTGAGGTTGTGCTCCGGGTAGGGACGCCCGTCCCGGACCGCCCTGAAGATCACGGCACGCTCCCCTCCCCCCGGCCGGGCTGATGATGTCGGTGCCAGCCTAGCCGCACCCGCCACACCGCGTTTTACTCCCTCATGTCGGTTTCGCTACCGCCGATACCCAGGCCGGACGCGCTGAACCACCCTCAAATCCAGCGGCCCCGCCGGACCACCTCGTCCACCGGCCGGCGACCGCGCCGCAGCGACGGTGACCGGTGGTCGGGTGCCCGGTAACCTACCGTGATCGCGCCGATCGGGTGGTACTCCGCCGGCACGCCGAACGCCTCCCGGTACGCCCCGATCCGCTGCGGCGGGATCCCGAAGAAGCAGGCACCCAGCCCCTCGTCGACGGCGGTGAGCAGCATCAGCAGGGCGGCGAAGCCGGTGTCGACGTACCAGTAGGGCACCGGCCAGCGGTCCTCCGAGCGGTCCGCCCAGCCCTTGTCCGGCTCGGCGTAGCGGTCCAGGTAGGCGGCGCGGTTGGCGTGCGGCACCACGATCAGCGGCGCCTTGCGCATCCCGGCCAGCCAACGTTCCCGGCCGCCGCCGCCCGGGGTGGCCGCCGCCCAAAACCGCTCCCGGTCCGCCGGCTCCTCCAGCACCAGGAAGCCCCAGCCCTGGGCGAACCCGGCCGACGGGGCCCGGACGGCGTGGTCGAGCAGCCGGTCCACCACGTCGGGCGGGACCGGGCGGTCCGGGTCGTAGTTGCGGACCATCCGGCGCCGCCGGACGACCTCGGCGAACTCCATGCTCAGGCCCCGGGCCGGATGCCCCAGGCGCCCCGCCAGGTCTGCCCGGGGGCCAGCGTGATCAGGTCCTTGCCGGAGCGGAACGCGTCCGCGGGGCAGGTCATCGGCTCGATCGCCACCGAGCGCCGGTGCCGCTCCCCGGTGAGGGTGTCCCCGGTGAAGACCTGCCACCAGCCGAACTCGCCGTCGGCCCAGACGTGCACGGCGGTCGAGCCGTCCGGGGCGGCCAGGGTCACCGCCGAGCCGCCGTCGGCGTCCCGGGCCACGTCGCCGAAGGCCAGGTCGAGCACCGCGCCGCCGATCGCGCGGGGCGCCGTGTAGTCGTACTCGGTGCCGGCCACCTCGGTCGCGGCCACCGGCAGCAGCCGGCTGTCCAGCAGCACCCGGGTGCGCCCCGGCACCCGCATCAGCAGCTCGTCCACGCCGACCTTGGGCAGTTGCAGGTAGGGGTGCACGGAAAAGCCGAACGGCGCCGGCTCGCCGGACAGGTTGGTCACCTCGTGCTCGGCGCGCAGCCCGTCCGCCCCGACGCTCCACCGGCTCCGCAGCCGCAGCGCCCACGGGTAGCCCGGGCTCGGCGGCAGCTCGTAGCCGAGCGTGACGCTCTCCGGGGACTCCTCGACGAGCTGCCAGGACACCCAGTTGACCAGGCCGTGGATGGCGTTGTGCCGGGCCGGCTCGGTCAGGTCGAGCTGGAAGGTCCGGTCGCCGAAGGTGTAGACGCCGTCCCGGATCCGGTTCGGCCAGGGCGCCAGCACGTGACCGGCCGAACCGGGGGCCAGCTCGTCCGCCTCGTACCCGTCGAGGTAGTCGACCCCGTCGTGCCGGTAGGTCCGCAGGCCGCCGCCGACCTCGACCACGACGGCCTCGTGGCCGTCTGCGGCAATGGTCCACTGTGTCCCGGACGGGGACCGGCGTGCGTCGGTGTCCATGCCGGCGACCTTAGCCCGTCGCCCCAACCCGGCGCGGGGACGCCGGCCGGTGTCCCAGCAGGCGGGGCACCTGGTTCACCGAGGGCCACCCCGGCCGCCGGGAACGGCGACGGCCACCGCCCGGTGTCAGGACCGGTCCCGGTCGGCGGCCTGGGCGGCGGCGCGGTAGCGGAGCAGCGCCGGGAAGACCGCGACCAGCGCGACCGCCAGGACGGCGGAGGCCAGGCCACCGGCGACCATGGCGGCCCCGGTGCCGAATCCGGCCGCCATGGCGCCGGCCCGGAGATCGCCCAGGCGCGGGCCGCCGGCGACCACCACCGTGTTGACGCCCTGGAGCCGGCCGCGCATCCGGTCCGGCGCGTAGACCAGCAGCATCGACTGCCGCAGGGTCGCGCTGACCAGGTCGGCGGCGCCGGCCAGGCCGAGCAGTGCCACCACCAGCCAGAGCTGGTGGGCCAGCCCGGCGGCGGCGATCGCCACACCCCAGCCGACCACGGCCACCACCAGCGCCAGCCCCTGCCGGCGCACCCGGCCGATCCAGCCGGAGGTGAGGCCGCCCAGCATCGCGCCGATGGCGATCGCGCTGTAGAGCCAGCCGACCGCCGCCCCGCCGCCGAACCGCTCGTGCGCCAGCTCCGGGAAGAGCGCCCGGGGCATGGCCAGGATCATCGCGATCAGGTCGATGGCGAAGGAGAGCAGCAGCACCGGCGTGGTGGCCAGGTAGCGGAGCCCGTCGACGATGCTGGCCAGCCCCGCCTTGCGCGGCGTGCCGCCGCCGTCCGGGTCCGGCTCGGGCGGCATGGCGGGAAGCCGCAGGGTGGCCCAGAGCGACACGGTGAACAGCAGCGCGTCCACCCCGTACGCGATCGGCAGCCCCACGTCGGTGTGCCAGGTCGCGAAGATCAGACCGGCGGCGAGCGGCCCGAAGACCGAGGTCGCGGTGAACGTGGTGAAGTTCAGCGTGCTGGCCGCCGGGACCAGCTCGGCCGGCACCAGGCGGGGCAGGATCGCGCTGCGGGTCGGCGAGGTGATCGCGAACGCGATCGACTGCACCGCGACCAGGGCCAGCAGCAGCACCGGGCTGCCCACCCGCAGCACCGACTGGAGCAGCAGCGCCAGGGTCGACGCCCAGAGCAGCGCGCCCCCGGCCAGCAGCACCCGCCGCCGGTCCCGGGCGTCGGCGACCGCCCCGCCCCAGAGCCCGAAGACCAGCAGCGGCACGAAGCCGGCGATGCCGAGCAGGCCGACCCAGAACGAGCCGCCGGTCAGGTCGAACATCTCCACCGGCACCGCCACGGCGGTGAACTGGAAGCCGAACATCGCCACGGCGTTGCCGAGCCACACCCGCCGGTACGCGGGCACACCCAGCGGGCGCAGGTCGATCGCCCAGCGGCGCGCTCCGCGCGGCCGGGCCTCCTTCACCCCCGTCACGGAGCCAGCCGCTCGATCACCCAGGCGCTGCCCCCGGTACGCCGGAACCGCAACCGGTCGTGCAGCCGGCTGGCCCGGCCCTGCCAGAACTCCACCGTCTCCGGCCGCACCCGGAACCCGCCCCAGTGCGGCGGCGCGGGGATCACGTCCACGTCGGCGAAGCGCTCGGCCGCCGCCCGGTACGCCGTGTCCAGCGCCGCCCGGTCCGCGACGACGTGGGACTGGGTGCTGGCCCAGGCGCCGAGCTGGGAGCCGCGCGGCCGGCTGGCGAAGTACGCCTCGGTCTCGGCCCGGTCGACCCGGGCCACCCGCCCGGTGACCGTCACCTGCCGCTGCATCGGGAACCAGGGGAAGACCAGACTGGCCCACGGGTTGGCGGTCGCCTCGCCGCCCTTGCGGGAGTCGTAGTTGGTGTAGAAGACGAAGCCGTCCGGGTCGTACCCCTTGAGCAGCACCGTGCGGCCGCTCGGCCGGCCCTCGGCGTCGGCGGTGCCGACCACCATGGCGTTCGGTTCGGGTAGCGGATGAGCCACCGCGTCGGCGAACCAGCGGGCGAACTGGGTGTGCCAGTCCGGCGCGAGATCCGATTCGGAAAGGCCCAGGTCGGCGGCGTACTCGTTACGCATGCCGGCCGGGGCAGGTGTGTCGCCCGTCACTCTCGTCGTCCCTCTCCCCGGGGTGCCGGCGTCCCCCGACGCTGGCCAGGCCCCACCACCCAGTCTTCTCCTGCCGGTGAGCTTGTCCACCGGCGGGGATGTCATGTGGCGCACAGTCGCCGCGGGTCGCGAATCCGGTTACCGAGCAGGCAAGATGTTCCGAACATATCCCTGAGGGTCGCCTAAGCCGCGGGCCCGTAGAGCCCCGCGCGGCCACCACCACCGCCGGAAGCCAGGAGACGACATGGCCGACTTCAAACCGGGCCTGGAGGGCGTCGTAGCCTTCGAGACCGAGATCGCCGAACCGGACCGCGAGGGTGGTGCGCTGCGCTACCGCGGCGTGGACATCGAGGATCTGATCGGTCAGGTCTCCTTCGGCAACGTCTGGGCGCTGCTGGTCGACGGGCGCTTCGGCCCGGGCCTGCCCCCGGCCGAGCCGTTCCCGGTGCCGGTGCACTCCGGCGACATCCGCGTCGACGTGCAGTCGGCGGTCGCCATGCTCGCCCCGTACTGGGGGCTCAACCAGCTCCTCGACATCTCCGACGAGCAGGCCCGCGAGGACCTGGCCCGGGTGTCGGTCACCGCGCTCTCCTTCGTCGCCCAGTCCGCGCGCGGCCTCGGCCTGCCGGCGGTGCCGCAGAAGGAGATCGACAAGGCGGAGACCATCGTCGAGCGGTTCATGAAGCGCTGGCGGGGTGAGCCCGACCCGCGGCACGTGAAGGCCGTCGACGCCTACTTCATCTCGGCCGCCGAGCACGGCCTGAACGCCTCGACCTTCACCACCCGGATCGTCGCCTCCACCGGCGCCGACGCCGCCGCCTGCATCTCCTCCGGCATCGGCGCGCTCTCCGGCCCGCTGCACGGCGGCGCGCCGTCCCGGGTGCTCAGCATGCTGGAGGCCGTCGAGCGCAGCGGCGACGCCGAGGGCTACGTCAAGGGCGTGCTCGACCGGGGCGAGCGGCTGATGGGCTTCGGCCACCGGGTCTACCGGGCCGAGGACCCCCGCGCCCGCGTGCTCCGCCGCACTGCCAAGGAGCTGGGCGCTCCGCGCTTCGAGATCGCCGAGGCGCTGGAGAAGGCCGCCCTGGCCGAGCTCCAGGCCCGCCGCCCCGACCGGGTGCTCGCCACCAACGTCGAGTTCTGGTCGGCCGTGGTGCTCGACTTCGCCGAGGTGCCGGCGCACATGTTCACCTCGATGTTCACCTGTGCCCGGATGGGCGGTTGGTCCGCGCACATCCTGGAGCAGAAGAAGCTCCAGCGGCTGGTCCGCCCGTCGGCCCGCTACGTCGGCCCGGGCAGCCGGAAGCCGCAGGAGGTCGAGGGCTGGGACGCCATCCCGCACGGCGTCTGATCCTTCCCGCGTACCCCTCACCAGGGCCCGGTCCGTCGCGGACCGGGCCCTGGCGCGTTGTGGCGCATCCCTCACCCCCGGGGGTGGGACCAGCCGTCGGGCCGGGTGGCGCGGGTGCGAGGATGAAGGCCGGCAGTGCCGCCGGACCGGGCTCGGACCCGGCCCCGCCGCGCGCCCGCGCGTGGCCGCCGTCGCTCCGCGCCCGCTGAAGGGCCCGTCCCCGCCCATGCGGAAGGATCGAGAGAACCGTGGCTGACGCACCGACCATCCGGATTCCCGACGACATCAGGCCCGCCGACGGCCGCTTCGGCTGCGGGCCGTCCAAGGTCCGTCCCGCGGCGGTCTCCGCCCTCGCCGACGTCGCCACCAGCTACCTGGGCACCTCGCACCGGCAGAAGACCGTCCGTGACCAGGTCGCCCGGCTGCGCCAGGGCATCGCCGAGTTCTTCTCCCTCCCCGAGGGCTACGAGGTGGTGCTCGGCAACGGTGGCACCACCGCCTTCTGGGAGGTCGCCACCTTCGGCCTGGTCCGCGACCGGGCCCAGTTCGCCAGCTTCGGCGAGTTCGGGGCCAAGTTCGCCAAGTCGGTCAAGGACGCGCCGTTCCTGGGCGAGCCGACCGTGCGCAAGTCCGAGGCGGGCAGCGCGCCGACCCTGGTCGCCGAGGCGGGCGTGGACGTCTACGCCACCCCGCACAACGAGACCTCGACCGGCGTGGCGGTGCCGATCAGCCGGGTGCCGGGCGCCGACGAGGGCTCGCTGCTGCTGGTCGACGCCACCTCCGGCGCCGGCGGGCTGGAGGTCAACGTCGGCGAGACCGACGTCTACTACTTCGCCCCGCAGAAGTGCTTCGGCTCCGACGGCGGCCTCTGGCTCGCGCTCATGTCGCCGGCCGCGCTCGCCCGTGCCACCGAGATCAAGGAGTCGGGCCGCTACATCCCGGCCTTCCTCGACCTGGTCACCGCGATCGACAACTCGCGGCTGGAGCAGACCTACAACACCCCGGCGCTGGCCACCATCTTCCTGGCCGCCGAGCAGACCGACTGGATGAACTCGCAGGGTGGGCTGGCCTGGGCGGCCAAGCGCACCGCCGAGAGCGCCGGCATCGTCTACGGCTGGGCCGAGCGCTCGTCGTTCGCCACCCCGTACGTGACCGACCCGGCGCTGCGCTCCAACGTGGTCGCCACCATCGACTTCGCCGACGGGGTGGACGCCTCGGCGATCGCCAAGGCGCTGCGCGCCAACGGCATCGTCGACACCGAGCCCTACCGGAAGCTCGGCCGCAACCAGCTCCGCGTCGCGCTCTTCCCGGCGGTCGAGCCGGCCGACGTGGAGGCGCTCACCGCGTCCATCGACTACGTGGTCGAGCGACTCTGATCACCTGGTGACGGTGGGTGGTCGTCGGGGCCCCGGCGACCACCCACCGTGATCATCGTTGCAGCTCAGTCGCGACATGCCGAGTGTCGCATCCCCCAGCTTCGGGTAGATGAGCGTACGGTGGTCCGAGACGCCCGGGTGGCCGGCTCGTGGCGTGACGGCCAGCGAAGCGGGACGGAGGCAAGCCCATGCGCCCAGTACGCTTCGTCGCCCTCTCGGAGGACGGCCAGGCTCTGGTGCTCGCCGACGAGGTCGGGCGCCTGCTCGCCCTGCCCATCGACGAGCGCATCGCCACGGCGCTGCACGCCGAGCCGGGCGCGACCCCGCTCGCCGTGGTGCCGACCGCCGCCGACCCGACGCCGTCGCTCTCCCCGCGGGACATCCAGGCCCGGATCCGCTCCGGCGAGTCCGCCGAGGACGTCGCCCGGATCGCCGGCGTGCCGGTCGACCGCGTGCTGCGCTACGCCGGCCCGGTGCTCCAGGAGCGGGCCATGCTCGCCCAGCACGCCCGGCGCACCCGGCTCAAGGGCGCCGAGAAGCCCACGCCGCTGGCCGAGGTGGTCAACGGCCGGCTCGCCCAGCACGGGATCGACACCGAGAAGATCTCCTGGGACGCCTACCGCCGCGACGACGGCACCTGGCGGATCATCGCCACCTGGCCGTCCGGCAAGGCCACCGCGCAGGCGGTCTGGGATCTCGACAAGCTCCGGCAGAACGTCACCCCGCACGACGACATGGCGCAATACCTGTGCGCCGAGCGGCCCACGCCGATCCTCGGCCAGGAGCCGGCGCCGGAGCGGGGCGGCCACGCGCTGCCCGGCCCGTCGCGCGGCGAGCCCAGCCGGGGCGGGCACGGCCTGCCGTCGCCCGCCGAGCACGCCCGCCCGGGGCGGGACCCGATCCGCGCCGGCCGGGACGCGCTGCTCGCCTCGCTGGACCGGCCGCTCGGCGGCACGTCCGGTCGCGGCCTGGACACCCGCTCCCCGGCCGCCCTGGCCGGGCCCGACGCGCCCCGCCAGCGGGCGGTCACCGGTGGCGCGGCCGCGCTGCTCGGCGGCGGCCAGGGCTCCGCGTTCGACGACGACTCGGACGCGCCGAAGGAGATCCCGGCCGTGCCGTCGCTGGCCGTGCTCCGGCCGCGGCGCACCGGCGCACCAGCGGCGACCGGCGGCACGGGCACCGAGTCCACCGAGGCCGGCGGCAAGCCGCGCAAGCGGCTGCCGAGCTGGGACGACGTCCTCTTCGGCACCGGCCCGGCGGCCCGCGAGTCGTCCTGATTCCACGGGACACCCTGGCAGGTGAGGCACTCTAAGTGCCCGCGTGCCAGGGTGGATCCATGGAGTACACGAACCTGGGACGCACCGGTCTGTCGGTGAGCCGGCTCTGCCTCGGCACCATGAACTTCGGGCCGCAGACCGACGAGCCGGACAGCTTCGCCATCATGGACCGGGCGCTGGAACACGGGATCAACTTCTTCGACACCGCGAACGTCTACGGCTGGAAGACCGGCGAGGGCGTCACCGAGCAGATCATCGGCCGCTGGTTCGCCCAGGGCGGCGGGCGCCGGGACAAGGTCGTCCTGGCCACCAAGGTCTACGGCAAGATGGGCGAGTGGCCCAACGAGCAGGGCCTGAGCGCCCGGCACATCATCCGGGCCTGCGAGGACTCGCTGCGTCGCCTGCAGACGGACACCATCGACCTCTACCAGATGCACCACATCTCCCGGTCCACCCCGTGGGAGGAGATCTGGCAGGCCATGGAGACCCTGGTCGCCCAGGGCAAGGTCCTCTACGTCGGCTCGTCCAACTTCGCCGGCTGGCACATCGCCCAGGCGCAGGCCGCGGCCGGTCGCCGCAACTTCCTCGGCCTCGTCTCCGAGCAGTGCATCTACAACCTGATGACCCGGCACGTCGAGCTGGAGGTGATCCCGGCCGCGCAGCACTACGGGCTGGGCATCATCCCCTGGTCGCCGCTGCACGGCGGGCTGCTCTCCGGGGTCATCCGCAAGATGGCCGAGGGCGGCGCGGCCCGCGGCGCCACCGGCCGGTCGGCCGACGCGCTCGCCGAGCACCGGACCACCATCGAGGCGTACGAGAAGCTCTGCGCCGACCTCGGCCACGACCCGGCCGACGTGGCGCTGGCCTGGCTGCTCGCCCGCCCGGGCGTGACCGCCCCGATCGTCGGCCCGCGCACCATGGACCAGCTCGACCGCAACCTCGGCGCCCTGGCCGTCCGCCTGGACGAGCAGACCCTGGAAAAGCTGGACGACCTGTTCCCGCCGGTCGGCAACGGCGGCCCCGGCCCCGAAGCCTGGGCCTGGTGACCCGCTGACCGGGCCGGCCACACCGGCCGGCCCGGTCAGAGGGGCCAGGCGGCCAGGCGGTCGTAGGTGGGGCGGGGGCCCTGGTGGCTGCGGACCAGCACCAGTTCGTCGGCAGGCCACTCCGGGCCGAGGTAGTCGTGCAGGGTCTCCCGGTCGGCGAGCACGTCGGCCCGGTCGATCCGGTCGCCGGGGCGGGCGATGGTCAGGTGGGCCCGGAACGGCTTCTCGTCGTGCGGCAGCCGGGCCCGGCGCAGCCCGGACCGGATCAGCCGGGAGAGCACGACCAGCCCGTCCACCTCGCCCTGGACGTCCACCCAGAGCACGGTGAACCGGCCGCGCCCGAAGCTGCCCCCGCCGCCGAGCCGCAGCCGCGGCGAGCTGTCCCGGGCGTCCCGGAAGGTCTGCGCGGCCAGCCCGAGCGCGCTCTCCACGTCGACCAGCCGGTCGTCGGGGGTGTCGCCGAGGAAGGCCAGGGTGAGGTGGGCGTTGGCCGGGTCGGCCAGCCGGACGTTGGTGCCGGCGGCGGAGGCGATCCCGGTCCGCAACCGGGCCACCTGGGCGCCCAGGTCGTCGACCGCCGGCTTCGGCGGGTAGACCGCGACGAAGAGCCGCACCGGTCAGCGGTGCCGCTGGTGGTGACCGGGACGCGCGGCGGGCAACGTGAGCCCGGCGGCGTGCAGGAGCCCCTCGACGCGTACCCGTTCGATCTCCCGGTCGACGCCCTCCAGCTCGGTCAGGTGCTCGGCGATGCCCAGCGCCCGGCAGGCGGCCCGCAGCCGCTCGTCGTACGCGTCGATGACCGCGCCGTGCCACACCACCGAGCGGTCGGCGGCGGCGAGCCGGTGGCCGCCGAGGCGGCGCAGGTCGACGGCGAGCTGTTCCAGCGGGCGGCGGCCCTCCCGGTCGAGCTCCGTGAGGTCGATGTCCCGGGTCAGCGACTCCGCCTCGATGGCCCGGTCCAGCCGGGCGATGGTGCGCCGCTCCCGGCGCTGCTCGCGCCACTCGGCCCACCCGCAGACCACCCGGTCGAGGATCTCGTCGGCGCAGAAGACCAGCGCGAAGAGGGCCGGCAGGCAGCAGACGGCGAGGATCGCCAGCATCAGCAGCAGTCCCCGCCCCACTCCCACACATCGACGCTAAGCCCCGTCGTCGCCACCCGCCACCCGATTGCCGAGATCCGGACGCGAATGAATGAGGAAGGACCGGTCCCCTCGGGCGGGAACCGGTCCTTCGGGCGGTCGACGGGTCACTCCGCCCCGGGCGACACCACGTAGAAGCGCGGCATGGGCAGCACCCGCATCCGCAGCCGGGCGCCGGAGCGGCGCAGCTGCCAGGTGAGCGCCAGCAGCGCGGCGGCCAGCGAGATCAGGCCACCGATCCAGATGCTCGCACCGGCCCCGAAGGTCTCGGCCACCCAGCCGATGATCGGCGCGCCCACCGGGTTGGTGCCCAGGAAGACGAGCACCCACAGCGCCATTACCCGGCCCCGGAAGGCGGCGTCGACGCCGAGCTGGACCCGCTGGTTCGCGGCCTGGGCGAAGAACACCATGAAGAACCCGGTGGGCAGCAGCAGCGCCACCACCAGCCAGTACGACCCGGCGAGCCCGACCAGCGTGCCGAAGGTGGCACAGCCGACCGCCGCGCCGAGCACCAGCCACACGGTGGGGCGGCTGCGCCGCCCGGTGCCGGACAGGGCGCCGGCCAGCGCGCCGACCGCCAGCGCGGTCGTGAACAGGCCGAACGAGGCGGCGCCGGTGTTGAACACGGTCTTGGCCAGGGCGGCGAGGGTGAGCTGGAAGTTGAACAGGCTCATCCCGACCACCGACATCAGCGCCATCGGCAGCAGGATGTCGGGGCGGCGCGCGACGTACCGGAGGCCGTCCACCACCTTGGCCTGGTCGCGCTCGCCGGCCGGCGGCAGGTCCTTGCGGTACAGCTCGTCGGTGCGCATCCGGACCACGTTGACCAGCGGGGCGATCGAGCTGAACGCGGTGATCAGGAAGACCGGACCGACGTCGAAGGCGGCGATGGCCAGGCCGGCGACGGCCGGGCCGAGGATCCGGGCCGAGTTGAAGGTGGCCGCGTTGAGCGAGAGCGCGTTCGGCAGCAGCGGCATGCCGACCAGCTCGGAGACGAACGCCTGCCGCACCGGGGTCTCCACCGCGTTGAACACCCCGAGCAGGGCGGCGAACGCGAAGACGTGCCAGAGCTGCACCAGCCCGGTGACCACCAGCAGGCTCATCGCCAGCGCCAGCACGGTCCAGAAGAGGTTGGCGATGAAGAGCAGCATCCGCTTGTCGTAGCGGTCGGCGAGGCGGCCGGAGATAAGGGTCAGCAGCAGGACGGGGGTGAACTGGAGCGCGGTGACCACGCCGAGCGCGGTCGCGGAGTTGCCGGTGAGGTCGAGGACGAGCCAGTCCTGGGCGATGTACATCATCCAGACGCCGATCAACTTGATCAGCTGTCCGGTGGCGAAGAGCCGGTAGTTGCGGACTCGTAGGGACTGGAACATCGTGCTCAACTTGGCCTGCACTCTAGGTGCGCCTCCTCGCGATCATGTACGCCTCATCCACAACGGACGAAGCGGACCGCGGGGCGCGGGTACCCGCTCAGGCGCGAGCGATGCCCTGGAGAATCTCGGCGGCACGCTGGAGCGTGTCGCGTTCCTCCTCGGTCAGCGCGGCCAGTCGGCTGGCCAGCCACTCGTTGCGGGCCCGCTCGAACTGGTCGAGCACAGCCCGTCCCCCCTCGGTAGCCGCCAGGATGACCTGCCGTCCGTCGGTCGGGTGGGGTGTGCGCTGCACGAGGCCGCGCTCCTCCAGCTTCGCGACGATCTTCGTCATCGTGGGCGGCTGCACCCGCTCGATGTCGGCCAGCTCCCGGGGTGTCAGGGCGCCCGCCAGCTTGAGGCTGGTGAGCGCCGAGAGCTGGGTGACCGTGAGGTCGCCGACCGGGCGGGCCTGTCGGACCCGCCGGTTGAGCCGGGTGATCGCATCACGCAGCTGAGGGGCCAGCTGCGCCGGTGGCACGCGTTTCGCCGTCACCGTCCGCTCCGTCACAGTAGTTAGCTTAACTAATGAGCCTGGCTAACGACATGCGTTATGACCAGGCTCACCAGCGATTCAGCGCAGCACGGACTCGATCGGCCCACGCAGGAAGTAAAGGATGAACAGGGCGGCCACCCCGTACAGCAGGGGGTGGACCTCGCGAGCCTTGCCCTTCGCCAGCTTCAGCAGGACGTAGCTGATCACGCCGGCGCCGATGCCGTTCGAGATCGAGTAGGTGAAGGGCATCAGCACGATGGTGAGGAACGCCGGGATGGCGATCTCGTAGTCGGTCCAGTCGATGGTGCGGACCGCGGTCATCATCAGGAAGCCGACCACCACGAGCGCCGTCGACGCGGCCTCGAAGGGCACCACCACCGCCAGCGGCGCCAGGAACATGGCCAGCAGGAACAGGCCGCCGGTGACCAGGTTGGCCACGCCGGTTCGCGCACCCTCCGCGACCCCGGCCGCGCTCTCGATGTACGACGTGTTGCTCGACACCGAGGCCGCGCCACCCGCCGCAGCGGCGATCGAGTCGACCAGCAGGATCTCCCGGGCCCGCGGCGGGGTGCCCCGCTCGTCGAGCATGTCGCCCTCCTGGCCGATGGCGACCATCGTGCCCATGGTGTCGAAGAAGTCCGTGATGAGCAGGGTGAACACGAACATCAGCGGGACCAGCCAGCCCACCCGGGTCCACGAGTCCAGCACGTTGAAGTTGCCGAGCAGGGAGAGGTCGGGTACGTCCACCACCTTCTCCGGCAGTTCCGGCACGTTCAGCGCCCAGCCCTTGGGGTTCGGCTTCCCGTCGACGAAGGACGGCCCGATGTTGCCGACCGCCTCCACGACGATCGCCAGCACCGTGGAGGCCAGGATGCCGATGAGGATCGCGCCGCGCACCCGGCGTACCACCAGCACCAGGGTGAGCAGCAGGCCCACCACAAAGACCAGCAGGGGCCAGCTGACGATCTTGCCGCTGATGCCCAGCCCGACCGGGACCGTCGTGTTCGCCACGTCCGGCACCCGCCGGACGAAGCCGGCGTCGACCAGGCCGATGATGGTCAGGAAGAGGCCGATACCGACGCCGATCGCCGTCTTGAGCTGGGTCGGGACCGAGCGGAACACCGCCGTACGCAGCCCGGTGAGCACGAGGATGCCGATCAGCACACCCTCGATCACCACCAGGCCCATGGCGTCCGCCCAGGTCATCTGCGGCGCGATCTCGAAGGCGACCAGCGCGTTGACGCCCAGCCCGGCGGCCAGCGCGATCGGGAACCGGGCCACCACGCCCATCAGGATGGTCATCACGCCGGCGACCAGCGCGGTGGCCGCCGCCAGCGCCGGGATGGCGAGCTTGCGCCCGTCGCCGTCGGCCGCGCTGCCCAGGATCAGCGGGTTCAACACCACGATGTACGCCATCGTGAAGAACGTGGCCAGCCCGCCCCGGATCTCCCGGCCCGGGGTGGAGCGCCGGGCGGAGATCTCGAAGAAGCGGTCGAAGGCGTTGCGCGGGTGCGCGGGATCGGGTGGGGTGCCGTGGTCCGGCGGCGGCGCGATGGCCATCGGGTCCTCACATATTGATCGACCGGGTTGTCGCGCGCATCGTCCCAGATCACTCACGGTCAGGGAAGGTCGATCGCGTACGCTGGGCGCGTGCCCCAGGAGCAACCGCCGCGGCCCGAGCCGCTCGACCCGCCGATGGTGCCGTTCGCCGTCGCCGGGCTGATCGCCTGGGCGGTGGCCGGGCTGGTGCTACTGCTCTTCTTCCGCGACTGGCTCACCGCGCACGGGCACCAGAACTGGCTCTGGACCTGCCTCGCCGGATTCCTGTGGGGCTTTCCCGGCCTGGCCGTGATGATGCGCCACGACGCCAACCGGCGTCGCCGCCGGGCCGCCGCCGCCCGTCAGGGCTGACCCGTCAGGGGTGGCCGTACGGCTCCGCCGGCTCGGCCGCCTCCACCGAGCCCGGGGCCCGGCTCACCGAAACCGCCTCCACCGCGCTGTCGTCGTAGACCGTGGGCAGCTCGTCCACCGGGGTCTCCGCGGCCTCGATCAGCGTCTCCGAGTGGGCGCCGCAGCCGTGGTCGGCGCTGACCACCCGGCCGTCGTCCGGGGCGTAGAAGTTGCCGCAGGCGCCGAAGGACTGCCGTAGGGCGCCGGCGAGCGGCAGGTAGAAGCCGCAGGTGCCGCAGCGGGCGGCGGCCGGCGCGGCCACCGAGATCGCGGCGTTGGGACCGTGGTCGCCGTCGTACCAGCGCTGGGCCGCGTCGGTCCGGCCCTCCCGGGACAGCACCCGGGCCCGGCCGAGGCCGAGCTCCCAGGCGGTCTCCTCCACGGCCGGGTCGTCGGAGAGCAGGTAGCCGGGGGCGAGCCGCTCGTCGTCCGCCGGCGTGGGGAGCAGGTCACCAGGGCCCAGGTCGCCCGGCTTGAGCCGCTCCTGCCAGGGCACCCAGCCCGGGGCGAGCAGCGCGTCGGCGCCCGGCAGCAGCACCGTCTCGCAGATGGTGACCGTGCGGCTGCGCGGCACCCGGGTCACCGTGACGGCCCAGCGCCAGCCCCGGTAGCCGGCGAGGCGGCACTCGAAGTAGTGGGTGACGAGCCGGTCGCCCTCGGCGACGGCCTGGAGGTGGTCGCCGACGTCGGCGGGGTCCACCTCGGTGATGGCGGCGCGGGCCACCTCGACGGCGGCGGCGCACACCTGGTCGAGCCGGGGAGCGCGGGCGGAGGCGGGCCTGGTCACCGGACCATTGTTCCCCATGCCGGCGGTCGGGTGACAGGCACTCCCCGGAGTCGTTCTCTCCGGGTGATGCGGCACGCGTGGATCAGATGGGCGAGGATGGGACACATGCCGCTGTCCTCCCGCTCCGGCCGGTCCGTCCTCGGGCGGACCGTCGGCACCGGCATCCGCGCCACCCGCCTGCTGCTCCGGGGCTCGCTGCACGGCGGCCGGTGGATGACCCGGCGGGCCGGGACGGCCCGGGCCCGCAGCGCCGGCAACGAGGTCGGCATGGTCCGCCTCTTCGACCTGCACGCCCTCTCCTGCGCCGGGGACACCCTGATCGCCATCGGCCTGGCCGGGACGATCTTCTTCGACGTCCCGCTGGGCGAGGCGCGCAACAAGGTCGCGCTCTACCTGCTGGTGACCATGGTCCCGTTCGCCATGCTCGCCCCCGTGGTCGGCCCGCTGCTGGACCACTTCCGGCACGGCCGCCGGTACGCGCTCGCCGCCACCATGCTCGGCCGGGCCTTCCTGGCCTGGCTGATCTCCGACTACATCGGCGGCTTCGGGCTCTACCCCGCCGCGTTCGGGGTGCTCGCCCTCTCCCGGGCGTACGGGGTGGCCCGCTCGGCGGCGGTGCCCCGGCTGCTGCCGGAGGGGCTCGGGCTGTCCCAGGTGGGCGCCCGGGCGAGCGTCTACGGCACGGTGGCCGGCGCGCTGGTCGCCCCGATCGGGCTGGCCGCGTTCTGGTTCGGGCCGCAGTGGCCGCTCCGGGTCGCGTCGCTGATCTTCCTGATCGGCATGGTGATCTCGCTCCGGCTGCCGCCACGGGCGGACTCGGAGCCGCCGGAGCGGGTGCCGCGTCCCCTGCGGGCGCTGCGTCGCCGGGACGGGGAACGCCCGCTGGGCCGGGGGCGGCCGGCCGGCCGACTGGTGATCGCCACGCTGATCGGCGCGGCGGCGCTGCGCGGGCTCTACGGCTTCCTGCTGCTCTTCCTGGCCTTCGCCATCAAGGGCGGCGACCTGACCACCGACTTCTTCGGCCGGAACCTGGGCGCCCAGGGCGCGCTGGGCCTGGTCGGCGGCGCGCTGGCGGTGGGCACCTTCCTGGCCACCGCGATCGGCACCCGGCTGCGCATCCACCGCCCGGCGGCGATCCAGTCCAGCGGCACGATCATCGTGGCCGGGGTGGCGGTGCTCGCCGCACTGAAGTTCTCGCTGCCCATGGTCGCGCTGCTCTGCCTGGTCACCTCGCTGTTCAGCGGGATCGCCAAGCTCGCGGTCGACGCCTCGATCCAGGAGCGCATCCCGGAGCGGCTGCGGGCCAGTTCCTTCGCCCACTCGGAGACCGCGCTGATGCTGGCCTTCGTGGCCGGCGGCGGGCTCGGGCTGGTCCCGTTCACCGGCCCGGTCGGCGTGGCGGTCGCCGCCTGCGTGGCCGCGCTGGTGGCCGCCCGCGGGGTGCTGGTGGCCACCCGGCTGCGCAGCGAACACCTGGTCGGCCGCCCGCTCGGCGACGACGAACTGGCCA
>NZ_JBSSLX010000103.1:0-18740 GCF_053890995.1 Micromonospora sp. I033
ACCGCAGGGCCGACATCCGACCCGACCACCGGCACCACGACGGCCGACCCGGTGGCGCGGCCCGGCGCGCCGGCGGCTCCCGGCCGGTTCCCGGTGGTCGTCTACAGCCACGGCCTGCACAGTCTCCCCGCGTTGCACGCCCCGCTGACCACCCGCTGGGCGGCGGCCGGGTTCGTGGTGGCCGCGCCGACCTACCCGCGGACCAACCTGCGGGCGCGCGACTTCACCAGGGCCGACGTGCCGAACCAGCCGGCCGACGGCTGGCGGCTGGTCCGCCACCTGGCCCGCCTCGACGCCCGGCCCGGGGATCCGCTCGCCGGGCACCTGGCGGTGGACCGGTTCGCTGCGGCCGGGCACTCGGCCGGCGGCTTCACCACGGCCGGCATGTTCGCCTCGGGACACTCGCCCCGGCTGCGCGCCGGCATCGTCATCGCCGGCGGCGGGCTGGCCGGCAGCTTCGCCGGACCGGTCGCGCCCCTGCTGTTCGTGCACGGCGGCGCGGACCCCGTCGTGCCGGAGTCGGTCGGCCGGGCCGCGTACGCCCGCAGCCGCGGGCCGGCCGCCTTCCTGGGCCTTCCCGGCCAGGGCCACGGCGAGTACCTGAACCCGGGCCGCCCCGGCTTCGCGCAGGTCGTGGCCACCACCACCGACTTCCTCCGGTGGACCCTCTACGACGACCGGGCCGCCAGGAACCGGCTGCCCGCCGACGCCCACCTGCCCGGCGTCACCACTCTCACCACCCGCGCCCTCCCCAGTTGATCGCATGATCCACTCCACCTCGGCGACCCGGCGGTATCCGCCGGCTCCCGACCCCGCCACCTCGGCGAGCTGGAGTCGATCAAGGGCCATGGCGGCGTCGGTGAGGCGCATCCGGCCCCCGATCGGGCGGGGCGGCAGGGTCGGGAGCCGGGCGGTAGCGTCGCCCGGATGGACGGGCTGGCAGCGCGGCAACTCGAAGCGGTCCGCGAGGTGGTCGAGCTGACCGAGGGGGCCGGGATCGCGGTGTGGCTGCGCGGCGGGTGGGCCATGGACTTCCACCTCGGCGCGGTGAGCCGGCCGCACGTGGACGTCGACTGGTACTGCTGGCGGGGCGACGCCGGCCCGCTGGCGACCCGGCTCGGCGGGCAGGGTTGGCGCCCCGACCCCCGGATGCCGGTCGAGCTGCAACTCGACCTGGTGCGGGGTGACGTCGAGCTGAGCTTCGCGTACCTGGACCGGGATCCGGCAGGCCGGGTGGTGGTCGGGGCCGGGCAGTGGGCCGGCACCCCGCTGCCGGAGGGCATGCTGGACGCCCCTCCGGGGCGGATCGGGCCGTTCACCGCCCCGGTGATCAGCGTCGCCGCCCAGATCGAGTTCAAGGAGATGTACCCGGTCTGGATGCCCGAGCGACCCCGCCGGGCCAAGGACGCCGCCGACCTGGCCCGGCTGCGCGGTGGCCGGCCACCCACCGGCTGAGGCGATCGCGTCACGCCGGGTGCCGATGCCGGCCGATCATCCCGGAGCGCGAGGCACAATCGTGTTCATGCGCCGTCGTCCTGCCGCCCTGGTCACCGCCGCCCTGCTCAGCACGGGTCTGGCCGGCTGCTCGGGCGGGACCGCCCCGGCCGGGCGCCCCGCGCCCGACGCCCCGCCGAAGGCCACCACACCCGCGCCGCGGGTGGCCGCCGGGCACGCCCCCGCCGAGAGCTTCGCGGTCGGCGTACGCCAGCTGAAGCTGAACCGCGACGGCGACCGCCCCCTGCCGGTGACCCTCTGGTATCCGGCGCGGGGCGAGGCCGGGGGCGCGCCGGAGCGGTCCGCCCCGGCGGCGGCCGGCCGGTTCCCGGTGGTGCTGTTCAGCCACGGGCTGGGCGCCCGGCCGGAGGACTACCAGGTGCTGTTGAGCCGCTGGGCGGCCGCCGGGTTCGTGGTGGCCGCGCCGAAGTTCCCGCACACCGGGGCCGGCGGCGACGGCAACCCGCTCGACGTGCTCAACCAGCCGGCCGACGTGTCGTACGTGCTGACCCAGGTGCTCGCCCTCGACGGCCGGGCGGGCGACCCGCTGCGCGGCCGGCTGGACCCGGAACGGGTGGCCGCGACCGGGCACAGCGCGGGCGGGGTGACCACGATCGGGCTGTTCACCGCGGGCCGGGACGAGCGCCTGGACGCCGGCATCGTCTTCGCCGGGACGGCACTCGGCGTCGGCACCGCGTTCGCCGGGGCGGCGGCGCCGCAGCTCTTCGTGCACGGCGAGGCCGACGAGGTGGTGGGCTACGCCGCCGGCAAGGCGGTCTACGACGCGGTGCCCTGGCCGAAGGCGATGCTCAGCCTGCCCGACGGCGACCACGGGCGCGCGCTGCTCAGCGACGGCAGGGCGCTGCGGGTGGTCGCCGACACGACCGTGGAGTTCCTCCGCTGGACGCTCTACGGCGACGCGGCGGCGAAGAAGCGGCTCCCGGCCGACGCCACCCGCGGCGGGCTGGCCACCCTGGACGACCATCTCTGACCGGTCGCCCAGGGCGGCGGCGCCGGTCAGGCGGTGTGGTCGATGACCACCTTGCCGAAGACCTCGCCGGAGTTCAGGCGGGCGAAGGCGTCCTCGATCCGGCTGAACGGCACCACGCTGTCCACCACCGGGCGCACCTCGTGCTCGGAGCAGAACGCCAGGAGCTGGGTCAGCTCGTCGGGGGTGCCCATCGAGGTGCCGAGGATCTCCAGCTGCATGGCGAAGACCCGGCGCAGGTTGACCTTGGGCTCGTGGCCGGCGGTGGCGCCGGAGACCACGATCCGGGCCATCGGGGCGGCCGACTTCAGCGAGTGGTCGAAGGTGGCCGCGCCGACCGTCTCGATCACCACATCGACCCGTTCGGGCAGGCGGGCGCCGGGCTCCAGCGCGGTCGCGCCCAGCTCGGTGATGCGCTCCCGCTTGGCGGCGTCGCGGCTGGTCGCGTACACCCGCTTGCCCAGGGCGACGCCGAGCGCGACGGCCGCGGTGGCCACGCCCCCGCCGGCACCCTGGACCAGCACCGACTCGCCGTCGCCGACCCGGCCCCTGGTGGTGAGCATCCGCCACGCGGTGAGCCACGCCGTGGGCAGGCAGGCCGCGTCGATCGCCGACAGGCCGTCGGGCAGCGGCAGCAGGTTCATCCGGGGTACGGCCACCCGCTCGGCGAAGGTGCCCGCGAAGTGCTCGGAGAGGATGGAGACCCCGCGCGGGTCGCCCCGGGTGGGCACCACGGGGTAGATGACCACCTCGTTGCCGTCCGGGTCGGTGCCGACCGCGTCGCAGCCGAGGATCATCGGGAGCTGGTCGGCGCTGAGCCCCACCCCGCGCAGCGACCAGAGGTCGTGGTGGTTGAGCGAGCTGGCCCGGACCTGCACGGTGACCCAGTCCTCCTGCGGGTGGGTCGGCTCGGGGCGGTCGCCGACGGTGAGCGCGGCGAGCGGGTTGTCGGCGTCGAAGGCCGAGGCGAAGGCGGCACGCATGATCGGCACCGTAACAAGCTGAGCGCTCGTTAAGAAGGGGACCTTCCCCACCAAAGCCGTTTCTTACGCCACGCTCAGCGGCGCGCGACCCCGTCCCGGCGGGCCGCCTCGGCGACTGCCTCGGCGACCGCGGGGGCGACCCGCGGGTCCAGCGGGGAGGGCACGATCGCCTCGGGCGTCAGCGACTCGGCCACCACGTTGGCGATGGCGTCGGCCGCGGCCACCTTCATCCCGTCGGTGATCCGGGTGGCCCGGGCGTCCAGCGCGCCCCGGAACACGCCCGGGAAGGCGAGCACGTTGTTGATCTGGTTGGGGTAGTCGCTGCGCCCGGTGGCGACCACGGCCACGTGCCGGGCGGCCACCTCGGGGTGCACCTCCGGGGTGGGGTTGGCCAGCGCGAAGACGATGCCGCCCGGGGCCATCCCGGCCACCGCCGCCTCGGGGATCTGCCCGCCGGAGACGCCGACCAGGACGTCCGCGCCGCGCAGCGCCTCGGTGATGTCGCCCTGCCGCCCGTCGGCGTTGGTGGTCTCGGCCAGCTCGGCCTTGGTCCCGGTCAGCTCGCGGTGCCGCCCGATGATGCCCCTGGAGTCGCAGACGACCACCTGGTCCGGGTTGACGCCCCCGGCGACCAGCATCTTCGTCACCGCCACGCCCGCCGCGCCGGCCCCGCTGACCGCCACCCGCAGGTCGCCCAGCTTGCGGTTGAGCAGGGTGGCGGCGTTGCGCAGCGCGGCCAGCACCACGATCGCGGTGCCGTGCTGGTCGTCGTGGAAGACCGGGATGGGGAGCGCCTCGTCCAGCCGGCGCTCCACCTCGAAGCAGCGCGGGGCGCTGATGTCCTCCAGGTTGATCCCGCCGAACGAGGGAGCGAGCGCCCGCACCGTCGCCACGATCTCGTCCACGTCCTGCGTGTCCAGGCAGACCGGAACCGCGTCCACGCCCGCGAACTGCTTGAACAGCACCGCCTTGCCCTCCATCACCGGGAGCGCCGCGCGCGGGCCGATGTTGCCCAGGCCGAGCACGGCGGAGCCGTCGGTGACCACGGCGACGGTGTGCGACACCCAGGTGTAGTCGTCGGCGAGGTCGGGGTCGGCGGCGATCGCCTCGCAGACCCGGGCCACGCCCGGGGTGTACGCGAGGGAGAGGTCCTCCCGGCTGGTGAGCGGCACGGTCGAGGCGACGGCCATCTTGCCGCCGAGGTGCAGCCGGAAGACGGGATCAGCGGGGTCCGGGGTGGACGCAGACATTGGTGACTCCAGGATCTGTCGAGCAGACGGACCGGCCGGCTCGGCGCGCGTGGTCAGCGGCCAGCGGGGCGGCGGTGCGGGGGGTCACCCGGGCACTTTCCGAGCATAGTCAGCGAGGCGGCACCGGGATGTGAGCGGGGTCATATCCGCAGCGGACGATCCGTGACAAGCCCGGGACGCGGCCAGTACCGCGCCACCACCCGCCCCCGGACGTCGGCCACCCCGTACGCCCGGGAGTCGTCGGTGACCAGGTCGTTGTCGCCGCGCAGCCACCAGCCGCCGTCCTGCCGGCGGACCGCGCGCTTGACCACGAGCAGGTCGGGGCGGCTGCGGAAGACGGCGACCACCACGTCGCCGGGGCGTACCGGCCGGCCCCCGGTGCGCACCAGCACGGCGTCGCCGTGCCGCAGGGTCGGCGCCATGGACGGGCCGGTGACCAGCACGGCGGCCAGCGGCCAGCGGAGCACCGGCGCGGTGGGGCCGTTGGCGGCATGCACCGGGGTTTCACCTCCCGCCCGCCGGGGAGCATGTCCAGGAGTAATGTCGTCTCGGATCATCGCAAACATCCCATGGAGGACCCTGATGCGCCTTCCTCGCATCCTCACGCCCCGTGTGACCGCCAGCGCGCACTGCGACCTGCCGTGCGGCGTTTACGACCCGGCGCAGGCCCGGATCGAGGCCGAGTCGGTCAAAATGATCTGCGAGAAGTACCAGGCCAACACCGACCCGGAGTACCGCACGCGGGCCATCCTGATCAAGGAGCAGCGGGCCGAGCTGGTCAAGCACCACCTGTGGGTGCTCTGGACCGACTACTTCAAGCCGCAGCACTTCGAGAAGTACCCGCACCTGCACGAGCTGTTCAACGAGACCACCAAGCTCGCCGGCTCCGCCGGCGCGAAGGGCAGCATGGACCCGGCGGTGGCCGACAAGCTGCTCTCGAAGATCGACGAGATCTCGAAGATCTTCTGGGAGACCAAGCAGGCGTGAGCCTGCCCGCCCAGGCACCGACGATCCGGCCGGCGCGTCCCGAGGACGTGCCGGCCGTCGTCGCGATGGTGCACGAACTCGCCGACTACGAACGCGCCCCCGAGCAGTGCCACCTCACCGAGGAGCAGCTCACCGCCGCCCTGTTCGGTCCCGCACCGGCGCTCTACGGGCACGTCGCCGTGGACGCCGCCGACCAGCCGATCGGCTTCGCCCTCTGGTTCCTCAACTTCTCCACGTGGGAGGGCGTGCACGGCATCTACCTGGAGGACCTGTACGTCCGGCCGGCCGCCCGCGGCACCGGCGCGGGCCGGTTGCTGCTCGCCACCCTCGCGGCGATCTGCGTCGAGCGCGGCTACCGCCGGCTGGAGTGGTGGATGATCAACTGGAACCCGGCCGGCCGCTTCTACGCCGCGATCGGGGCCAACCCGATGGACGAGTGGGTGCCCTACCGGCTGGCCGGAACGGCGCTGCAGGAGCTGGCCGCGCAGGCCACGGCCACCCCCACGCGCCCGGACGCCTGACCGGGTAGAGTCCCGCACCGGGGGGATGAGGCGTGACTCAACTGACCGGCCAGCCGACGACCGACGACGATGTCGTGCACCTCACGGTGCCCGCCGACGGCGGTTACCTCGGCGTGCTGCGCACCGCCACCGCCGGTCTCGCGGCCCGGCTCCAGTTCGCCCTCGACGAGATCGAGGACCTGCGCATCGCGGTCGACGAGGCGTGCGCCATGCTGCTCGCCATCGCGACCCGCGACGCCGAGCTGGAGTGCCGCTTCGCGGTCACCGAGGACGCGCTCACCGTCGAGGTGACCGTGCCGACCGTGCGGGGCGCCACCCTTCCCTCGGAGTCGTCCTTCGCCTGGAAGGTGCTCACCGCGCTGACCACCACGGCGAGCGCCCGGGCCGCCGAGGGCCGGGCCACCATCTCCCTGCTCACCCGCCGCGCCTCCGGCTACTGACCGTCGGCGGCCGGCGCGGCGTCAGTCGAAGCCGAGCGCCCGGTTGGTCGGGGCGCTGACGAGCAGACCGGTGACGGCGAGACCGAGCACCATCAGCGGCAGGCCCAACCAGCCCAGACCGCCCTGGATCATGTACCAGCCGACCGGCAGCAGCATGAGCTGGAGCACGATGGCCGGTGCCCGGGCCCCCGAGCGGCGCCGGGCCAGCGCGGCGCCGAGCGCCCAGAGCGCGACCGCCCCGGCGACCGCGAACGCGGTCACCAGCAGTGCCGAGGTCAGGTCGGTGGTGCGCGCCGTCAGGTCGGACCAGATCAGCCACACCGCGACCAGGCCGAGGGCCACCGCCTCGGCGCGCAGCAGGAGCACCGCCCAGCGGAGCGTGCCGGGGACCGGGCCGGAGTCGATCGTCACGCGCGACACGATACCCGTGGGTAGGCGCGGTACAGTGCCGCCCATGCGGGCCGTCCTGGTGGTCAATCCGAAGGCCACCACCACGAGCGAGCGCAGCCGGGACGTCCTGGTCCGGGCGCTGCGCAGCGAAGTCGACCTCTCGGTGCGCTACACCCGCCGGCGGGGCCACGCCATGGACCTGGCGCGGGAGGCCGCCCAGGAGGGCGTCGACCTGGTGGTGACGCTCGGCGGCGACGGCACGGTCAACGAGGTGGTGAACGGCCTGATGGCCGCCGAGCCGCCGACCTTCCGCACCGGGCAGACCCCGGCGGAGCGGCTGCCGGCGCTGGCGACCGTTCCGGGCGGCTCGACCAACGTCTTCGCCCGGGCCCTCGGCCTGCCCCGGGAGTGGCCGGACGGGACCAGCATGATCCTGGAGGGGCTGCGGCTGGGCCGGTCCCGCACCATCGGGCTGGGCCGGGCGGACGACCGCTACTTCACCTTCTGCGCGGGCTTCGGCATCGACGCGGCGGTCATCCAGCGGGTCGAGCGGGCCCGCAAGCGGGGCCGGGTGTCCACGCCGGCGCTCTACTTCCGCTCGACGGTGAGCCAGTACTTCCTCGCCTCGGACCGGCGGCACCCGGTGATCACGCTGGAGCGCCCCGGGGAGACGGCCGAGACCGACCTGGGCACGATCATCATCCAGAACACCGCCCCGTGGACGTACCTGGGCGACCGGGAGATCAACCCGAATCCGGAGGCCTCGTTCGACCTCGGCCTGGACGTGCTCGCCCTGCGGCAGCTCAAGGTGGCCAGCACGGCACGGACGGTGACCCAGTTCTTCGCCCGGCAGCCCGACCCGCACGGCCGACAGGTGCTCCGGCTGCACGACGTGGCGGAGTTCACCCTGCTCTCGGCCCGCCCGCTGGCCTTCCAGTTGGACGGCGACTACCTCGGCGAGCGGGAAAAAGTCAGATTCGCATCCGTGCCTGCCGCACTGAGAGTAATCTGCTAGGTCTCGGGTACTCCCGTCGGTTGACGCGGACCCCCTCACCGCATCCAGCGGTGGCCGCCACACCGAGGGAAGGTGCCGGAAATGTCAGCAACGTCACGCAGACCGTACTATATTGATCCTCGACTGTGGCACGCCGGGTAACCAGAGCGCTCTGAAACCCGGACAAAAGGGTGGTGAGCCCGCTCACTGTTCGGAGTTTTTCCGAGCGTCACCCTTGACATCGCGACAGTTCGTGAAAGTATTCACAAGCGAAGTCGTGTTACCGGGACATTGCCTGGATATGCTCGGCAGGTTGAGCTGTTCCAGCAGGTCCACGGGCCTGCAAGCCTGCTCACGCAGCGCCGAATTGATGGATGCTGACCGTCACCGATCGGCAATGCGGACGCATATAGGAATAGCAACGAAGCGTTATTGGCCACCCACTTAAGAATGAGGAGTGTTGCCGCCATGGACTGGCGCCACGATGCCGTCTGCCGCGACGAGGACCCGGAGCTGTTCTTCCCGATCGGGACGTCCGGACCGGCCCTCCTGCAGGTGGAGCAGGCCAAGGCCGTCTGCCGGCGCTGCCCGGTGACCGACCAGTGCCTCCAGTGGGCGCTGGAGTCCGGTCAGGACGCCGGCGTCTGGGGCGGGATGAGCGAGGAGGAGCGCCGCGCGGTGAAGCGCCGCGGCGGTCTCCGGGTACTGCGCGCTCACTCCGCCTGATTCGCACGCAGCTCCACGCCCCGGCCGGATCCCGGCCGGGGCGTTCTGCTGTCCGGGGCACATGACACCCGGTTACCCCGCCGCCGCCCTGGTTGATCATGAAGGCGGCGTGGGTCACACCGGGCTGCCGACCGGCACGGCGTCGACCCGGCGCAGCACCAGCTCGGCGAGTTCGGGCAGGTCGGTCAGCGGATCGGCGACCGCCACCGCGCCGGCCCGCTCGGCCGTCGCCCGGACCGCGTCATGGAACAGGCCCGGGGCCAGGAAGTAGCCGGCCACCGCCACCCGCCGGGCGCCCGCCGCGCGCAGCCGGGACACCGCGACACCGGCGCCCGGGGGCGCCGCCGAGGCGTACGACACCCGGCAGGGCACGCCCAGCTCGGCGCCGAGCGCCGCGGCGACCCGCCCCACCGAACCGCGCGCCCGCGGATCCCGGGTGCCCGCCGCGGCCAGCACCAGGGCGTCGAAGCCGCCCGGCGCCGCCTCGCTCAGCCGGCGGCGCAGCCCGGCCAGCAGCCGGGCGTCCACCACCCCGTCCGCCGGCCCCAGCACGTCGGTCACCCGGACCTCGATCGCCGCGCCGCCCGCCCGGGCCGCCGCCACCGCCGCCGGGATGTCGACCTTCCGGTGGTACGCGGCGGTCAGCAGCAACGGCACCAGCACCGCCCGCGAGTGACCGGCGGCGGCCAGGTCCCGCAGCACCGCGGCGGGACCGGGGTCGGTGTGGTCCAGCCAGCTCGGCAGCACCGGGACGCCGGGCCGGGCGGCCGCCACGGCCCGGGCCAGGGCCCGGATCGCCGCCGCCGCCCGCGGGTCCCGACTGCCGTGCGCGACAAGCACCACCGGCGGCTCGCCGGTCAGGTGTGCAGGCCGCACTCGGTCTTCTCGAACATGGCCCACCGGCCCGCCCGCGGGTCCTCCCCCGCCCTCGTGCGGCGGGTGCAGGGCCAGCAGCCGATCGAGCCGTAGCCCCGGGCGAACAGCTCGTTGACCGGGATGTCGTAGCGGGCGATGTAGGCGTCCACGTCCCGCTGGCTCCAGGCCGCGATCGGGTTGACCTTGACCTTGCCGCGCCGCGCGTCGAAGGCCACCACCGGTGTGTTGGCCCGGGTCGGCGACTCGTCCCGGCGCAGCCCGGCGGCCCAGGCGTCGTACCCGGTCAGCGCCCGCTCCAGCGGCTCCACCTTGCGCAGTTGGCAGCAGTCGTCCGGGGACTTGCTGAACAGCCGGGGGCCGTACTGGCCGTCCTGCTGGCCGACGGTCATCCGGGGCCGGATCGAGCGCACGGTCACCGGCAGCCGCCGGGCCACCTCGTCGCGGACCTTGAGCGTCTCCGGGAAGTGCAGGCCGGTGTCCAGGAAGACCACGTCGACCCCGGGGGCTACCCGGGAGACCAGATGGGCCAGCACCCCGTCGGCCATCGAGCTGGTCACGCAGAACCGGTCGCCGAAGGTCTCGGCGGCCCAGTGGGCGATCTCCAGCGCGGGCGCGCCCTCCAGCTCCCGGCCGGCCCGCTCGGCCAGGGCGCGCAGCTCCTCCGGGTCACGCCGGGCCGGGTCGGCCGGGACCGGCCCGCCGATCCCGACCAGGCCCAGGCCGGCGGCGGAGGGCAGGGCGCTCATCGGGTCACCGCCCTGGACAGCAGGCCGGTGAACTTCACGGTGAAGACCCGGGCGCAGGCGTGGCACTCCCAGGCGCCGTGCCCGGACTCGTGCGGCCGCAGGTCCTCCTCCCCGCAGTACGGGCAGTAGAGAGGCGCAGATCGGGCATCGCTCATCGCAATTCCTCCTCGTCGACCCTGATCACCCAGTTGGCGAAACTCTCGCCCTCGTTCCGGCCGGCCAGGTAGCGGCGGGCCAGCCGTTCCACATACGCCGGAAGCTCCTCGGCGGTGGTCTTCAGGCCGCGCAGCTTGCGGCCGAAGCCGGCGGTCTGCCCGGCGGCCATGCCGAGGCCGCCGCCGAGGTGCACCTGGAAGCCCTCCACCTGCCGGCCGTCCGGGCCCACCACGAGCTGGCCCTTGAGGCCGATGTCGGCCACCTGGGTGCGGGCGCACGCGTTCGGGCAGCCGTTGAGGTGGATGGAGATGTCCGCGTCGAAGTCGCGCAGCCGCTCCTCCAGCCGGGCCACCAGCTCCTCGCCGCGCCGCTTGGTCTCGACGATGGCGAGCTTGCAGAACTCGATGCCGGTGCAGGCCATGGTGCCGCGCCGCCAGGCCGAGGGCCGGGCCTCCAGGCCGATCCCGCGCAGCTGGGCCACCAGCGAGTCGGTCCGCTCCGGCGCCACGTCCAGCACCAGCAGCTTCTGGTACGGGGTGAGCCGCACCCGACCGCTGCCGTGCGCCTCGGCCACGTCGGCCAGCCGGGCGAGCTGGGTGCCGGAGACCCGGCCCACCACCGGGGCGGCCCCGACGTAGTGGTTCCCGTCCCGCTGCGGGTGGACGCCGATGTGGTCGACCGGCTTCGCCGGCAGCGCCGCGGCCGGGCCGTCGAGCAGCGCCCGGCCCAGGTAGTCCTTCTCCAGCACCTCGCGGAACTTCGCCACGCCCCAGTCGGCGACCAGGAACTTCAACCGTGCCCGGTTGCGCAGCCGGCGGTAGCCGTAGTCGCGGAAGATGCCGACCACCCCGGCCCAGACGTCCGGCACCTCGGCCAGCGGCACCCAGACGCCGAGGCGCTTGGCCAGCATCGGGTTGGTGGAGAGGCCGCCACCCACCCAGACGTCGAAGCCGGGACCGTGGTCCGGGTGCTCGACGCCGAGGAAGGCGATGTCGTTCGCCTCGTACGGGGTGTCGACCAGCCAGGAGATCGAGGTCTTGAACTTGCGGGGCAGGTTGGAGAAGGCCTTGTCGCCGACGTACCGGCGGACGATCTCGTCGACCGCCGGCGTCGGGTCGAGCACCTCGTCGCGGGCCACCCCGGCGACCGGGCTGCCCAGTACGACCCGGGGGCAGTCGCCGCACGCCTCGGTGGTCTGGAGACCGACCGCCTCCAGCCGGCGCCAGATCTCCGGCACGTCCTCGACCCGGATCCAGTGGTACTGGATGTTCTGCCGGTCGGTGATGTCGGCGGTGTCCCGGGCGAACTCCCGCGAGATGTCGGCGACGACCCGGAGCTGGGCGAGGGTGAGTTCACCGCCGTCCACCCGCACCCGGAGCATGAAGAACTCGTCCTCCAGCTCGTGCGGTTCCAGCACGGCCGTGCGCCCGCCGTCGATGCCCGCCTTGCGCTGCGTGTAGAGGCCCCACCAGCGGAACCGGCCGCGCAGGTCCTGCGGGTCGATCGAGGCGAAGCCCCGGTGCGCGTAGATGTTCTCGATCCGGGCCCGCACGTTCAGCGGGTCGTCGTCCTTCTTGATCCGCTCGTTGGCGTTGAGCGGCTCGCGGTGCCCGAGCGCCCACTGCCCCTCACCGCGCGGCCGGCGGGGGGCCCGGGCGGCGGGCGCCGGGGTGTCGGGCCGGGTCGTGGTGGTGGTGCTGCTGACCGCCATCGCGGCGTCCTCCGTTGTCTGCTGTGCCTGGAAGCGCGGACGCGGCGGCCGGCCCCGGGTAGGGGCCGAGGACGGCGATGTCAATGACGGCCGGCGCGGAACGCGCCCGAGACGGATGGGTCGGGCGTCGTCAGTGGGCCGGACAGATCGCGCTGCGGACACGGCCGTAATCGACGTGGCGGCGGGCCACGAAGCGGCGGATGACAGCGGCGGTCATAGGCCTCATGCTCCCACAGCCGTCGATGACCAGCCAATGACCGAGTGTGTGATCCCACATCACGGGCACCGGCCGCGCCGTGCCGGGTGGTACGCTCCCCCGCCTTTCCACATCACCTTCGGCACCGCCCGTGACGCAGTAGCCCCGCGAGGCAGCCGCCGGCCGGTCGTCCTTGCCGTGCTGATCGGCCTCGTCGTGCTCGCCGCCGCTGGCGTGCTGGCGCACCGCCCGGTCGGCACGACGGACGACGACCCGGGCGCGCCGACCTGCCGTTCGGCCGATCTGGTGTTCCGCGCCGACCGGGGTGAGCAGGTGGACCCGGCCGAGCTGAAGCGGGTGGGTAGCCCCTTCAAGGCGTAGTCCGCCGGCCCGCCCGGCCATGGGCACCTCGCGAGCGCCTTCCGAGCTGATGCCGCAAACGACTCAGCGACCGCCACCAGCTCCACGTCCACCGGCCCGCCCGGACATGGACCACCTCACGACCGCCTTTCGAGCTGATGTCGCAAACGACTCAGCGATGGCGCCGCGCCGCACGGGTTAGCCGACGACGATCGCGGGACGGCGAAGGGCGAGACGGCGAATGCCGCCGGCGCGGCAAGGGCCGGAATGGCGAAGGGCCGGAACGGCAGGCCCGGACCCCGGATCACGGGGCGACGTCTCGGGCGGCGAGACGTGGCAAGGCCGATCACCGGGGTGACATCACCAATGACTCAGCTCGAAAGGCGCCCAGCAGCAACCTCCGAGGTGGCGAGAAAGCGAGCACGGCGAAGGCTGTCCGGCATGCGGCAGCACGGCGAGAGCCGCCGGGTGTGGAGACAAATCGGCGGACCGGCCCGGCGGGCGCCGCCGTCGTGTGACGCTGCGGAATGTGACTCCGCCCGCCGAGCCCACGCCCCACGGCCGCCGGGACTGGCCGGTGTGGGCGGTCCCCGGCCTGGTCACCCTGGCGGTCACGCTCGCCGGCATCGGGCACGCGCAGCCGTGGCGGGACGAGCTGGCGACCTGGAGCGCCGCCACCCGCCCCGTCCCCGACCTGGTCCGCCTCGCCGGCACCATCGACGCCGCGACCGGGCCGTACTACCTGCTCATGCACGGCTGGACCGCGCTCGCCGGCACCTCGCCGACCGCGTTGCGGCTGCCGTCCGCGCTGGCCATGGCCGGGGCGGCCGCGATCACCGCCCGGCTCGGGGCGCGGCTGGCCGGTGCCCGGGCCGGGCTGCTCGCCGGGCTGCTCCTCGCCGTGCTGCCGGCCACCTCCCGGTACGGCCAGGAGGCGCGACCCTACACGTTGGCCACCCTGTTCGCCGTGCTGGCCACGCTGCTGCTGGTCGGGGCGCTGCGCCGGCCCACCTGGCGGCGCTGGGCCTGGTACGCCCTCGCGGTCGCGGCGCTCGGGCCGTCCCACCTGATCGCCCTCACCCTGCTCGCCGCGCACGCCCTCGTGGTGCTGCTGGCGGCCGCGCGTGCGGCCGGCGTGGAGCCCTCGCCCGACGCACCGGGCCCGCGCCCGCGCATCGGACCACCGGGCCCGCCCCCGAGCATCGGAGCATTGGGCCCGCCCCCGAGCATCGGAGCACCGGAGGCCGCCCCGGGTGCCGGAGCGCGGGAGGCGACCCAGCGGACCGGCGGGAAGGGCAGGGGGCTGCTCTGGCGCTGGTTGGTGGCGCTGCTGCCGGCGGCCGTGCTGGTGGCCCCGCTGGTGCTGGTGGCCCGGGGCCAGCGCGGCCGCCAGCTCGACTGGGTCCGCCTGGTCCGCGTCGACGACCTGGCCGCGCTGCCCGGCGGGTTGGCGCAGAGCGGGGTGGTGGGTGGCCTGCTGCTCGGTCTCGCCGCGCTCGGCGCGGCCCGGCTCGGCCGGCGGGCGCTGCTGCCGGGGGCCGCCGTCCTGCTGCCGGTGCTGCTGCTCTTCGCCGCCGGCACGGCCGTGCCGCTCTGGGTGACCCGGTACCTGATCTTCACGGTGCCGTTCGCCTGCCTGCTGGCCGGGGCCGCGCTGGCCGACGTACGCCTGGCGCCGGCGCTGGCCGTGGTGACCCTGGCCGGCCTGCTCGGGCTGCCGGACCAGGCGGCGCTGCGGCGCACCCACGAGTGGCCGCGGACCGCCCCGGTGGACTACGCGGGCGTGGCCCGGGTCGTCGCCGACCACCAGCGGCCCGGCGACGCGGTCGTCTACTCGCCCCGGGACAGCTGGCTCTTCCCGGACCTCGGCCTGGCGTACCACCTGGGGGCGCGGCGGCCGCACGACGTGCTGGTGGTGCGCGACCAGCGGCAGCGCGCGGACCTCTGGGCGGCCGAGTGCGACCGTCCGGCGGAGTGCCTGGCCGGCGTGGACCGGGTCTGGCTGGTGGTCACCGGTCGGCGCGCCGACCCGCTGGCGGCGGTGCCCGGCGCCAAGGGCGACGCCCTGCGCGACGCCTTCACGGTCCGCCAGGTCTGGCCCCGCCCCGGCCTCACGGTCGCCCTCCTCACCCGGTGACCGACGGCGGGGGCGGGAGGCCGGTCAGCCGGCGAGGCGGTCGGCGGTGCCACGGGCCAGGGGGACCACCAGCATGGCCTCGGTGCCGCCCTCGGCGCCGTTGCGCAGCTCGATGGTGCCGCGCAGCTCGCCGGTGACCAGGGCCCGGACGATCTGGAGCCCGAGGTTGCCGCCCTTCTCGGCGTCGAACTGCTCGGGCAGGCCCCGGCCGTTGTCGGCGACCGAGACGTGCAGCTGCTTGCGGAACCGGTGCGCGGAGACCACCACGACCGGCTCCGGCGCGCCCTCGGGGCCGGCCGTGCCCTCCTCGCCGGCCGGCGGGAAGCCGTGCTCGACGGCGTTGAGCAGCAGCTCGTTGAGGACCATCACCAGCGAGGTGGCGATCTCGGCGGGGAGCACGCCGAAGCTGCCCTGCCGGCGCATGCCGACGGTCACCTCGGTCGCCGCCACCTCGGTGGCGGCGCTGGCCACCCGGTCGACGATGCCGTCGAACTCGACCGCCTCGTCGCTGGACATGGAGAGCGTCTCGTGCACCAGCGCGATGGACGCGACCCGGCGTACCGACTCCTCCAGGGCGACCCGGGCCTCCGGCATGGCCACCCGGCGGGCCTGGAGGCGGAGCAGCGCGGCGACGGTCTGGAGGTTGTTCTTCACCCGGTGGTGGATCTCCCGGATGGTGGCGTCCTTGGTGATCAGGGCGCGGTCGCGGCGGCGTACCTCGGTGATGTCGCGGACCAGCACCAGCGCGCCGATCGGCACGCCCGCGGGCATCAGCGGCAGCGCCCGGGTGAGCATGGTGGCGCCCCGGGCGTCGATCTCCCGGCGGGGCGGGGCCTCGCCGCGCAGCGCGGCGAGCACCGCGTTGCCGGCGTCGGTGCCCTCCAGCGGGTCGGTGGCGAGCCGGCGGTGCAGCTTGGCCAGGTCCTCCCCGACCAGGTGGGAGGCGTAGCCCAGCCGGCGGTACGCGGACTGCGCGTTGGGGCTGGCGTAGGTGACCTTCCCGTTGGCGTCCAGCCGGACCAGGCCGTCGCCGACCCGGGGCGCGGAGGTGGTCTCGCCCGGGTGCCGGGGCGGCGGGAAGGTGCCGTCGGCGATCATCTGGGCCAGGTCGTCGGCGGTGGTCAGGTAGTTCAGTTCGAGCTGGCTGGGCGTGCGCGCGGTGGAGAGGTTGGTGTCCCGGCCGACCACCGCCACCACCTCGCCGCCCTCCCCGTCGGCGGTGCGCAGCCGCACCGGGATGGCCTCGTGCCGGGCGGGCACGTCGCCGTACCAGACCGGGTCGCCCTCCCGCCAGATCCGGCCCTGCCGGTGGGCGACCTCCAGGTGCGCCACCTCGGGCCCGCCGACGATCCGGCCGACCTGGTCGTCCAGGTACGCGGTCGGCGCGGTCGTCGGGCGGACCTGGGCCACGCAGAGGAACGTGCCGTCGCCGTCGACCGGCACCCAGAGCAGCAGGTCGGCGAAGGACAGGTCGGAGAGGAGCTGCCAGTCGCCGGCGATCCGGTGCAGGTGGTCGATGTCGGCCGGCCGGAGCGAGGTGTGCTCCTCGGCGAGGTCACGGAGGGTGGACACGCTGAACAGCGTGCCACGCCGGGCCTCACATCGTCGCCGTGACCTTCTTCAACCCGCGGGGGGCGTCCGGGTCCTCGCCCCGGGCCAGGGCCAGGGCCAGGGCGAGCCGCTGCAACGGCAGGATGTCGAGCAGCGGGGCGTACCGCTCGTCGACCTCCGGCACGGCCATCCGGGCGGTCGCCTCGACGTCGGCGGAGCCGACCACCACCACGTCGGCGCGGCGCTCGCCGAGCCGGGGCAGCACCTCGCGCATCGACTGCCCGCCGGGGCCGGAGCCGACCACGGCGAGCACCGGCACGTCCGGGTCGGTCATGGCGAGCGGGCCGTGCAGCAGGTCGGCGCCGGAGAAGGCCAGCGCCGGCAGGTAGGAGGTCTCCATCAGCTTCAGCGCCGCCTCCCGGGCGGTCGGGTACGCGTAGCCCCGGCCGGTGGTGACGAGCTGGCCGGCGAACCGGTAGCGCGGGGCGAGCCGGGCCGGGGTGTCGTCGGAGAGGGTGCGTTCGGCCAGCTCGGGCAGCCGGGCCAGGGCGGCCCGCTCCTCGGCGGGGAGCACGCCGTCGCCGGCGCGTACCCCCTCGACGAGCATGAGCAGCGCGAGCAGCTCGGCCGTGTAGGTCTTGGTGGCGGCGACGGCCCGCTCGTGCCCGGCGGCGATGTCCACGCTCAGCTCGGCCGTGTCCACCAGCCGCGAGTCGGGGTTGTTGGTGACGGCCAGGGTGAGCGCGCCGGACTCCCGGGCTACCCGCAGCACCTCGGCCAGGTCGGGCGAGCCGCCGCTCTGGCTGACCCCGACCACCAGGGCGTCGGAGAGGTCCGGCCGCGCGCCGAAGACGGTGACGGCGCTGGGCGAGGCGAGCCCGGCGGGCAGGCCGAGCCGGATCTCGGTGAGGTAGGCGGCGTAGAGCGCCGCGTGGTCGGAGGTGCCCCGGGCGGTGAAGACCACGTGGCGCGGCCGACGCTCGGCGATCACCGCCGCGACCTGGGCGATCGCCCCGGCGTGCTCGGCGGAGAGCAGGCGCTCGTAACCGGCCGGCTGCTCGTCGATGTCGGCGGCCATCCCGGCCCCTGGACGCGTCACGGAAGACCCCCTCCTGCGCGATTGCCGCGCGTTCGGTGCTCAGTCTTGCACCTTTCAGCGGTAACGAGCAACGGAACGAACAGTAGTGCGCAGTGGATCACCATCCGGGGGCATGATCCCCTAGGCTTGCCCGGCTGGCGGACCGACCACCCGAGAGGACGACGTGCCCGAGGACGACCCCGCGCTCTCCGCGGAGGAGGAGATCGCGCTGGCCCGGCTGGCGCTGGCCGAGGGGGACCTCCGGCACGCCGCCGACCACGTCGCCGCCGCCCTTGTCCAGGCTCCCACGCTGCCCGAGGTGCACGAGACGCTCGCCCGGCTCGCCGCGGCCAGCGGCGGCGACCTCGACCTCTTCCCGCTCGGCCACCACGCCTTCGTCGGCGCGGTGGTGGCCCGCGCCCCCCTGCCCGCCGCCGCCGGCCGCCCCGCCGAGGGGCTCGACCTGCTGGCCGCGGCCACCGGCTACGCCCCCGCTGCCCAGTGGGCCGCCGTGCCCTGGGTCACCGCGCCCGACCTGCCCGAACGGCTCGAGCCGGAGCGCACCGCCCGGATCCTCATGCAGGTCTGCGCCACGGCCCCCGACCCGGTCCCCCGCCGGCTGCGCGACCCGCTGCGCCCGTACCTCACCCTGGCCCGCAACGCGGTCACCGTGCACCCCGCCCACCCGCTGCTGCTGGGCGCGGCGTCCGCGCTGGCCCGGCGCCTCGGCGAGGTCGCCCTCGCCGTCACCTGGGCCTCCCGAGGGGTACGCGCACAGCCCACCAAACTCGGTGAGGTGTGGCTCGGTTACGCCTACCGCAGCGCCGGCCGCACCCGGGACGCGCTCGCCGCGCTGGAACGGGCGGTCGCCCTCGACCCGGACGACCTGGCGGTCTACGCCGACATCGCCGGCACGCTGGCCGACAACGGCCGGCTCGACGAGGCGCTGGACTGGATCGACCGGGCCCTGACCAGGGACCCGGCCTTCGACTGCGCCGTGCACACCGCGCACCGGCTGCGCTTCCAGCGCGACGGGGACGTGGCCCACCTGGTGGCCCTCGCCGACTTCGTCCGGGACCACCCGGACGACACCCACGAGCACGGTGACCTGGCCGAGTGCTGCCGCGGCCGCCCCTGGCTCGGCCAGGTGACCCCG
>NZ_JBSSLX010000104.1:0-18702 GCF_053890995.1 Micromonospora sp. I033
GGACGAGACGGCCGCCTTCGCGGCCGGCGTCAGCGACGCCCGCACCCCCACCGACCACGAAGGACGGCAGCGATGACCCACGCGTACCCGGGAAGCGGCACGAGCAACGGGCTGCCCGACTGCGCCTGGCTGATCCGGCAGTTCGTCGAGGATGTGCCCGGGGTCAACCACGCGATGCTGGTGTCGCTGGACGGCCTGCAACTGGCCGCCTCCCACGGCGTCGGCCGCGACCTGGGCGACCAGCTCGCCGCGCTGACCGCCGGCCTGCTCAGCATGGCCGACCGCAGCGCCGCCCTGCTGGAACTGGGCTCCGCCGAGTACCTGACCGTCCGGCTGCCCCGCGGGCACCTGCTGTTCATGCGGGTGGGCGATTCCGCGGGCCTGGCGGTGGCCGCCGCGCCCGGCTGCGACCTGCGGATCGTTTCGTACCGGATGACGCAGTTCGTCGGCGCGGTGTGGCACGCCCTCACGCCGGCCGTCCGGCACGAGCTGCACCGGACGACCGCCGCGCAGGCCCGCTGAGCGGCCGGAGGAAAAGGATCATGCCGTTGAGGTACTGGAAGGTCCGGCCGTACGTGCTGACCGCCGGCCGGACCCGCACCCGGCAGCCGCTGCTGGTGCACACCCTGGTGTCGGTGCCCTACTACGACGCCGTGTTCGCCGCCGGCCTGCTGCCCGAGGCCCGCTCGCTCTACGAACAGGCCCGTCGGGCGGCCCGCTCGGTGGCCGAACTCTCCGCGGTGTGCGGGATCTCGCTCGGGGTCACCCGGGTCGTCGTCGACGACCTGGCCGCCACCGACCGGCTGCTGATCCACACCGACCACGACAACGTCGACTTCCGCCTCCTGGAGAGACTGCGCGATGGCCTCCGCAAACTTGCCTGACAGCCCGCTGCTGACCTCGGCGAAGATCGTCATCGCCGGCGGCTTCGGGGTCGGCAAGACCACCTGCGTCGGATCCATCTCGGAGATCCCGCCGGTCAACACCGAGGCGTGGATGACGGCGGCCAGCGAGACCGTCGACCGGCTGGACCCCGGCATCGACAAGACGACCACCACCGTGGCGATGGACTTCGGCCGGCTGACCATCGGCCCCGACCTGGTGCTCTACCTGTTCGGCACGCCGGGCCAGCCGCGATTCTGGCCGATGTGGGACGACCTGTGCCGGGGCGCGGTCGGCGCCCTGGTGCTCGCCGACACCCGCGACCTGGCCGCCTCGTTCCCGGCCGTCAACTACTTCGAGCAGGACAGCGACCTGCCCTTCGTGGTCTGCGTGAACCTCTTCGACGGCGTGCTGCACCACCCGCTCGACGACGTCCGCGCCGCGCTGGCGCTGCCGGCCCGCGTACCCCTGACCGCCTGCGACGCGCGCGACCCGTCGTCGGTGGCGCGGGCGCTGCTGACGGTCGTGGAACACGCCATGTCCCGCACCCCCCGGCCCACCGCGGGCGCGCTCGCGGCGCGGTAGCTCAACCCCTGGAGGAACCATGCGCAGAATCCTGATCGTCGGGGCCGGACAGTCCGGGCTCCAGCTCGCCCTGAGCCTGCAGGCCGAGGGGTACGACGTCACCGTGATGTCCGCCCGGACACCCGACGAGATCCGCCGGGGCTGGGTGCTGAGCACCCAGGCGATGTTCGGTGCCGCGCTCGCCACGGAACGCCGCTACGGGCTGGACCTGTGGCAGGACCGGGCGCCCCGGATCGAGGGGCTGCACGTCTCGCTCTCCGCGCCGCCCGGCGAGCGGGCGCTGCGCATCGCGTGCCCGCTCGACGAGCCGGCGCAGAGCACCGACCAGCGGATCAAGATGGCCGACTGGCTGGAGCTGTTCGAAGAACGCGGCGGGACGGTGCTCTACCAGACGGTGACGACCAGCGACCTGGACGGCCTGGCCCGGCTCGGCCGCTACGACCTGACCGTGGTGGCCGCCGGCAAGGGCGACCTGGTCGGCGTCTTCGACCGCGACCCGGCCCGCTCGGTGTACGACGTCCCGCAGCGCGGGCTGGCCGTGGCGTACGTGCACGGGATGACCCCGGACCCGCTGCTGCCGGTGCCGCACGTCAGCTTCAACGCGGTGCCCGGGCTGGGCGAGCTGTTCGTCATCCCGGCGCTGACCCACTCCGGCCCGTGCGAGATCCTCTTCTGGGAGGCGGTGCCCGGTGGGCCGCTGGACCTGTGGACCGAGCGGCGCGACCCGGCCGAGCACCTGAAGCTCACCCTCGACCTGGCCCGGCGCTACACACCGTGGATCTACGAGCGGTGCACCGAGGTGGAGCTGACCGACGGGCGGGCCACGCTCTCCGGGCGGTACACCCCGACGGTGCGCCGCCCGGTGGCCGAACTGCCCTCGGGCGGCCTGGTGCTCGGCATGGCCGACGTGGTGGTGGCCAACGACCCGATCACCGGCCAGGGCAGCAACACCGCCGCGAAGTGCGCGTACGCGTACCTGGGGTCGATCCTGGAGCACGGTGACCGGCCGTTCGACCGGGAGTGGATGACGGAGACCTTCGAGCGGTTCTGGACCGGGACCGGCGAGGCCGTCACCGGCTGGACGAACGCCATGCTGCAACCGCTGCCGCCGCACGTGCAGCAGGTGCTCGGCGCCGCCGCCGGCAACCCGGTGGTGGCCCGGCGGTTCGCCAACGGGTTCAGCGACCCGAACGACTTCCGGGACTGGTTCCTGACCCCGGACGCCGCCGAGCGCTACCTGGCCTCGGTCGCCGGCTGACCGCCCGCCGGCCGGGAGCCGCCGAGCGTGCGGCTCCCGGCGCACCGGCCCCGGCGGATGGCCGGCCGCCACCGAGCGATCAGGCGGTCACGTGCGCGCTGTCGCCGGCCGTGGCGGCGAAGGCGGTGCCGCTGACCATCCGGGCGGCGTCCGAGGCGAGGAACACCACCAGCGGCGCGACGTCCTCCGGCTGGACCCACGGCACCCCCAGCGGGGTCTTCGCGCGCAGCGCCTCGACGGCGCTCCGCTCGTCGGCGGCGGTGTCCCCGGACGGCGTCTTGCCGCCCTCGACGATGGCCTGCGCGTGTCAGAGGGGGCGGGTCAGCTCGGTGAGGATGTCGGCGGCCGGGGCGGCCCGGGCGCCGCGCCAGCCGGTGCCCGCCCAGAGGTGCAGCCGGTCGGCGTCGCCGGCCCGGGCGGCGGCGACCCGCAGCGGCCGGGTCAGGTGGTGCAGCGCGGGGTACCCGAGCGGGGCGGCCGCCTCGTGCCGCTCGATGAAGTCGTTGCGCAGCCCGCGCGCCGGGCGGCCGGTGAACGCGCGGGTGACCACCGTGCGGTCCCGCCGCGGGTCGGCCAGCGCGTCCCGGTGGGTCCGGCCGGTGCCGGCTTCGTCGGCCCGCAGCAGCAGCGTGCCGACCAGCACGCCGGCGGCGCCGGCGGCGAGCGCCGTCCGGACGTCGCCGGCGCCGCCGATCCCGCCCGCGCCCAGCACGGGCAACCCGACGCGGCCGGCGACCAGCGCGACGAGTTTGGGCAGCGGGCGGAGCGGGGGCGGGGCGTCCGGGGTGAAGGTGCCCAGGTGCCCGCCGGCGGCGCCGCTCTGCGCGACCAGCCCGTCCACCCCGAGGTCGGCCGCGGCCGCCGCCTCGGCCGGGCCGGTAACCGTGACCAGCACCCGGCTGCCGGCCCGCCGCAGGTCCCGGACCACCGGCTCCGGAGGCAGGCCGAACGTGAAGCTGACCACCGGCACCGGGTCGGCCCGCAGCAGGTCGAGCTTCGCCGACCAGTGGTCGTCGTCCTCGCTCAGGGCGGCGGTCGCCAGGTCCAGGCCGTAGGGCGTGCCCTCGGGGGCGATCCGGGTCGCGTAGGGGCGGAACTCCGCCTCCGCCACCGGCACCGGGGTGGGCACGAAGACGTTCACCCCGAACGGCCGGCCGGTGGCGCGCACCTCGGCGATCTCCGCCGCCACCGCCTCGGGCGTCTTGTAGCCGGCGGCCAGGAACGCGAAAGCCCCGGCCGCGCCCACCGCCGTCGCCAGCCCGGTGGTCGTCGGCCCGCCGGCCATCGGCGCCGCCACCACCGGCACGTCCACCCCGAGCAGTTCCCTCATGGCGTCCACCGCACCAGTCTGCCCGCGCACCGCCCGCCACATCCTCTCGCCCCGCACCTCGACCGGGATCGACACCAGTTCGCGGGACATGGCGGTGTCCGAGGCGGAAGGCGTTACCTCCCGCGAGCTCGCGTCGACCGTCAGGCCGGCAGCCGGTCGCGCAGCCAGGCCGGGTCCGGATTCACCACGGCCCCGTCGCGCAGCACCACCGTCGGGACCGTCTCGTCGCCGCCGGTGACCACCCGGACCGCCGCCGCCCCGTCGGGGTCGCGCCAGATGTTCACCCAGTACGCCCGGCCGGCGCGGCGACCCAGCCGGAGTCGCAGCCGCAGGCAGTAGCGGCAGCCGGGCCGCCAGTAGACCACCGGCCGGCCGTCGCGGGCGCTGCGCTCCCGCGCCTCGGCGGCGGGCAGCGACCTCGGAAAGGCCAGCGGCGAGAAGAGCACCGCCAGCACCGCGAAGACCAGGAACTCGACGGCGGCCACCGGCGCGGTGTCCCCGCCGACCGCGACGAGCACCCCGCACACCAGCATCAGGCCGGCCATCCACCAACTGCGCAGCACGTCGCCGGATGCTACCCGCCCCGGTCAGGCCGTCGCGTCGGCCAGCAGTTCGAGCAGGTGGCGGTACGGCTGCCCGGTGGCCCGGGCCAGCCCGATCTCGCAGGTGCGGTTCACCGAGGCGTACCCGTCGAAGGAGCGGGCGGCGACGGCGGCGGCCTCGGCGCGGGTGGCCGACGCGGTCAGCTCGGGATGCAGCAGGCCCCGGTCGCCGGCGAAGCCGCAGCACTGCCAGCCCTCGGGCACCACCACCTCGTCGGCGATCGCGCGGGCCACGGCGAGCAGCGCCTCGTCCAGCCCGAGCCGGCTGGACGAGCAGGTCGGGTGCAGCGCGAGGGAGCCCAGCCGGCGGCGCACGGTGAGCCGGGGCAGCAGGTCGGCCGCCACGTACCCGACCGCGTCGACCACCCGCAGGTCGCCGGCCCCGGCGAGCAGCCTGGCGAAGCCCTCGGTGCAGGAGGCGGCGTCGCTGACCACCGGTAGCGCGCCGTCGCGGCTGGCCGCCCGCAGCGCCGGCGGCACGCGGTCACGCACCGCCTGGTAGCCGGCGGTCAGGCCCTTGGAGGACCAGGGCGTGCCGCAGCACATGCTGTCGATCCCCTCGGGCACGAGCAGCCGTACGCCGGCCCGGTCGGCGAGGGTGAGCAGGGCGTCGGCCACGCCCGAGCCGCCCTGGGCCGGCGCGAACAGGGTGCCGAGGCAGGACGGGACGAAGACGGCGTCCGGCTCTTCGATCGGGCGGGAGCGGCGGGGCCGGCCGCCTCCGGGCAGGTCGCGCCGCCACTGCGGGACCCGTTCGGCGCCGAGGACCGCGCGGGCGGCCCGGGTGGCCGCCTCGGGCAGCGCGGGCGGCAGCGCGCCGGCCAGGTCCAGCCCGCGGGCCATGCCCCGGGTGGTGGCGCCCCAGTGGCGCGCGGCGCCCCGCCAGCCGGCCTGCGCGACCCCGCCGTTGCGGTCGGCGCGGAGCCGCTTCACCAGGTCGCCGGTGTTGATCAGGACGGGACAGGCGGTGGCGCACATTCCGTCCACCGCGCAGGTGTCCACCGCGTCGTAGTCGTACGCCTTCTCCAGCTCACGGACGAGGGCGAGGTCACCGGCGGCGCGGGCGGCGGCGATCTCCCGGCGCAGCACGATCCGCTGCCGGGGCGTGGTGGTGAGGTCGCGGCTCGGGCAGACCGGCTCGCAGTAGCCGCACTCGACGCAGCGGTCCACCTCCTCCTCCACGGTAGGCACCGTCTTCAGGTGCCGCATGTGGATCTCCGGGTCGTCGCTGAGCAGCACACCCGGGTTGAGCACGCCGTCCGGGTCGCAGAGCGCCTTGAGCTCGCGCATCACCGCGTACAGCTCGTCGCCGAACTGGCGGCGCACGTAGGGTGCCATCACCCGGCCGGTGCCGTGCTCGGCCTTGAGCGTGCCGCCGTGGCCGAGGACCAGGTCGACCATCTCCTCGGTGAAGTCGGCGTAGCGCGCCGGGGCCGCCCCGCCGGCGAACCGCTCGTTGAGCATGAAGTGCAGGTTGCCGTCCTTGGCGTGGCCGAAGATGACGCTCTCCTCGTACCGGTGCCGGTCGAAGAGGTCGGCCAGCGCGGCGCAGGTGGCGGCGAGGGCGTCGACCGGGACGGCGATGTCCTCCAGCAGCGCGGTGGTGCCGGACGGGCGGGCGCCGGCCACCGCCGCGTACAGGCCCTTGCGGATGTGCCAGAGCGCGGCGCGGGCGGCGGCCTCGCCGCTGAGCCGGGCCGGGGTGGTCAGCGGCAGGCCGGCCAGCACCGGCCGGGCGGCGGCCACCCGTGCGGCGAGCGCCTCCGGGTCGGACTCCTGCCACTCGACGAGCAGCGCCGCGTGCTCGCGGACCGGCAGGCCGCGCAGCGCGGCCTCCGCCTGCGGGTCCCGCTGCGCGACCCGCAGGGCGGCCGCGTCGAGCAGCTCGATCGCCGCCGGCCCGGCGGCCACCAGCTCCGGCATGGCCGCCATCGCCGCGGCCAGGGTGTCGAAGACCAGCAGGCCGGTCGCGGCGTGCCGGTGCACGGGTACGGTGCGGAAGGTCGCCGCCGCCACGAAGGCGAGGGTGCCCTCGCTGCCCACCACCAGCCGGGTGAGGAGGTCGGCGGGGTCGTCGTGGTCGAGGAAGGCGTTCACCCCGTACCCCATGGTGTTCTTCATGGCGTACTGGGCGCGGACCCGGCGCACCGAGTCGGGGTTGCCGCGGACCCGGTCGCGCAGCCGCAGCAGGCCGGCGTGCAGCTCCGGTTCGGCGGCGCGCAGCCGGGCGTCGGCGTCCGGGGCGCCGGTGTCGAGCACGGTGCCGCTGGGCAGCACCAGCAGCAGCGACTCCAGCGTCCGGTAGGTGTTGAACTCGGTGCCGCAGGTCATCCCGCTGGAGTTGTTGGCGACCACGCCGCCGACCGTGCAGGCGGACTCGCTGGCCGGGTCCGGGCCGAGCTTGCGGCCGTAGGGGGCGAGCCGGGCGTTGACCTGCCGCAGCACCACCCCGGGCTGCACCCGGACCCGCCGGCCGGAGTCGAGGACATCGAGGTCGCGGAAGTGCCGCCGGGTGTCGACGAGCAGCCGGTCGGTGACCGCCTGGCCGCTGAGGCTGGTGCCGCCGGACCGGAAGGTCAGCGGGGTGCCGGTGCGGCGGCTGTGCCGCAGCAGGGCGGCGACCTGGTCGGCGTCGGCCGGGGTGACCACCGCGCTCGGGTGCAGCAGGTAGTGCGAGGCGTCGTGGGCCAGCTTGAGCCGGTCCGCGGCCCGGGCGGTCACCCCGCCGGGCACCACCGCCTCCAGTCCGGCCCGGATGTCCCCGCTCAGCTCCACCATGATCGCCGCACCTCCCCCGACCCACCCTAGTCAGGACCGGACGACACGCCGCCGACCCCTTGCCGCGACATCGACCCGGGTGGATACTCGCCGCTACAGCGTTCGCCGAGGTCACACCCCGAGTCGGCCCCGGCGACACGGCATGGACGCCGACGCAACCGGCGGCCTTCACCGTCGAAGGAGAAGACCGTGAGAATCCGCCGAAGCCGACTCACCCCCCTGCTCGCCGCGACGGTCGGCCTGGTGGCCGCCGGCGCCTTCGCCGTTCCGGGTGCCGCCTCGGCCGCCGCGCCGAGCTTCACCGCCGACCAGTTGGCCCGGGTGGACGCCGCCGTCGCGGCCTCCGGCGTCGACGGCATCGCCTGGCACGTGGACGCGGCGTCCCACCGCGTGGTGGTGACCGCCGACGAGAGCGTCTCGGCCGCCGAGCTGGCCGCGCTCAAGAAGGGCGCCGGGGCCCAGGCCGGCGCGATCCGGGTGGACCGGGCCAAGGGGGTCTTCCGGCCGCTGGTCTCCGCCGGTGACGCCATCTACGGCGGCGGCTACCGCTGCTCGCTCGGCTTCAACGTGGTCAAGTCCGGCGTGTACTACTTCCTCACCGCCGGACACTGCGGTGACGTCGCCAACGCCTGGTACACGAACTCCAGCCAGAGCACCCTCATCGGCCCGACCGTCGGCTCCAGCTTCCCCGGCAACGACTACGCGCTGGTCCGCTACGACAACGCCGCGCTGAGCCACCCCGGCGGCTACACCGCCGCGAACGCGTTCGTCGGCGAGTCGGTCAAGCGCACCGGATCGACCACCGGCACCCACGGCGGCACCGTGACCGCCTTGAACGTGACGGTCCGCTACCAGGGCAGCGGCACCGTGAAGGGCATGATCCAGACCACGGTGTGCGCCGAGCCGGGCGACTCCGGCGGCCCGCTCTACGACGGCACCAAGGCGCTCGGCATCACCTCCGGCGGCAGCGGCAACTGCCGCACCGGCGGCACCACGTTCTTCCAGCCCGTCACCGAGGCGGCGAGCGCCTACGGCGTGACCGTCTACTGAGTCCACCCGCCGGCCGTCGGCCGGTCCCCGGAGACCCGCACCGGCCGCGCGCCGGTGCGGGTCTTTCGCGTGTCCGGCGACCGCAGGCGCACCGGTGGCGCGGCATTCGCGATTTCAAACTCCGCCGTTGTCACGAATTCGGGGTGTGAAAATCACGCACCGGTCATGACTCATCGCACTTTGCTCGCCCCTCCGCCGTCCGCAGGATTGACCTGACCCGATCAGCCGGTGGAGGCAGACGACATGGACGAACGGTACGACTCGTACTGCGCGGTCGACCCGCTGTTCTACGACTCGCTCGCCAGCTCCGACGTCGAGGCCCCCGGCTATCTGGCGGACCGCCCGCCGGCGCCCGGCTGGGAGTGCGAGGTCAAGGACGACTGGCTGGTCCACGCTCCGGTCGGCGGTTCGCTGCCGTCCCAGGGCTGGAAGATCCACGTGTCGGCCCGGCTGGACAACGCCGAGCGGGTGCTGGCCCGGGTGCTGGACTACTGCCAGCCCCGCGGCATCCCGTTCAAGCACCTGCGCGGCCCGCGGATGCTCCTCATGCGCAACAGCAAGTACGCCCGCCGGGCCGCCAGCGGCAAGTTCGTCACCGTCTACCCCCGCGACGACGCGGAGCTGGAGCTGACCGCCAAGGAGCTGGCCGCGCTGCTCGACGGCGAGGCCGGTCCCTACATCCTGAGCGACCTGCGCTACGGCGACGGCCCGGTGTACCTGCGCTACGGCGGTTTCGCCGCCCGGTACTGCCTCTCCCCCGAGGGCCAGGTGGTGCCGGCCGTCGAGGACGCCACCGGCACCCTGGTGCCCGACCGGCGCGACCCGGTCTTCCACGTGCCCGACTGGGTCACCCTCCCGGACTTCCTCGCCCCGCACCTGGCCGCCCGGAACGCCGCCACCACCACCGACCTGCCCTACCGGATCGAGAGGGTCATCCACTTCTCCAACGGCGGCGGTCTCTACGAGGCCCGGGACACCCGCACCGGTGACCGGGTGGTGCTGAAGGAGGCCCGCCCGCACGCCGGGCTGGACGCCACCGGCGCGGACGCGGTGACCCGCCTCCGCCGGGAGGCCGAGACCCTGCGCCGGCTCGCCGGGGTGCCGCATATCGTGCGGGTGCACGACGAGTTCAGCTTCGGCGGGCACGAGTTCCTGGCGCTGACGTTCGTCGCGGGCCGGCCGCTGAACCAGCTGGTGGTGGAGCGCTACCCGCTGGTCCATCTCGACACCGACCGGGAGGCGTACACCCGGTGGGCCCTCGATCTGCACCGGCAGGTCGCCGAGGCGGTGGACGCCATCCACGCCCACGGCGTGGTGTACGGCGACCTGCACATGTTCAACATCATGGTCGGCGACGACGGGGACGTCACGCTTGTCGACTTCGAGGTCGCGACGCCCGCCGCGGCGGCCGCCCGGCCGGCACTGCGCAACCAGGCCTTCGCCGCGCCCCGCGACCGGACCGGCTTCGACGTCGACCGGTACGCGCTGGCCTGCCTGCGGCTGGCCCTCTTCCTGCCGCTGACCGCGATGCTCCGGCTGGCGCCGGAGAAGGCGGCCCACCTGGCCGAGGTGGTGGCCGAGCAGTTCCCCGTCCCCCGGGATCTGCTCGACGAGGCGGTCGCCGTGATCCTCGGCGGGACCGGGACCGAGCGCCGGCCCGGCCACCCGGACGGGTCACGGATCGACCCGGACGACTGGCCGGCGCTGCGGGACCGGCTCGCCGCCGGGATCTCCGCGAGCGCCACCCCGCACCGCCACGACCGGCTGTTCCCCGGCGACATCCGGCAGTTCGCCGGTGCCGACGGCGGGCTCAACCTGGCCCACGGCGCGGCCGGGGTGCTCTGGGCGCTGCACGCCGGCGGCGCCGGCACCGACCCCGGGCACGAACGATGGCTGATCGACCGGGTACGGGAACCGGCGTCCGGCAGCCGGCTCGGCTTCTACGACGGGCTGCACGGCGTCGCGTACGTGCTGGACCTGCTCGGGCACCGCGCCGAGGCGCTGCGGCTGCTGGACCGCTGCCTCGACGAGCCGTGGACCGAGCTGGGCGACGACCTGATGAGCGGCCTGTCCGGTGTCGCGCTCAACCTGGCCCACTTCGCCGGACTCACCGGCGACGGGCGGTACGCCGACGCGGCCCGGCGGGCGGTCGACCTGGTCGTCGGCCGGCTCGGCGACGTCGAATCGGTCGCCGAGGTCAGCGGTGGCCGCCACCCGTACGCGGGGCTGCTCCGGGGCGGCGCCGGCGTGGCGCTGATGCTGCTGCGGATGTACGAACTGGACCACGACCGGCGCCTGCTCGACCACGCCGCGACCGCGCTGCGGCAGGACCTGCGCCGGTGCGTCCGGCGCGACGCCGGGCACCTGGAGGTCAACGAGGGCTGGCGGACCATGCCCTACCTCGCCGAGGGCAGCGTGGGCATCGGCCTGGTCCTCGACCAGTACCTGCGCCACCGCGGCGACGAGACGCTGCGGACCGCCGCGGCGCAGATCCGCCGCTGCGCCGACTTCCCGTTCTACGCCCAGTCCGGGCTGTTCGCCGGCCGCGCCGGGATCGTCACCTACCTGGCCGGGCGAGGCGAGGCCGACGCGGCGCGCCGGCAGGCCCGGCTGCTGGGTTGGCACGCCCTGCCGTACCGCGGGGTGACCGCCTTCCCCGGCGACCAGCTGCTGCGGCTCTCCATGGACCTGGCCACCGGCACCGCCGGCGTGCTGCACGCCCTCGCGGCGACCCGGCCGGGCGGCCCCGGCCTGCCGTTCCTCACGCCGCTGCCCGGCGCCACGCCCGCCGGGCCCGTCCCACCGGCCGACTGACCGGCCCACCAGCTCCCCGGGGGTCACTCCGGGGCGGTCCGACCCGACGCGCACGGAAGGAGGTGACACGACATGGCCCTGCTCGACCTCCAGGGGATGGAGCTGCCGGCCGCCGAGCGTACCGGCGGGGGCAGCCAGGCCAGCCTGCTGCTCTGCGGCGACAGCTCGCTGAGCATCACCACCTGCAACTGACCCGATGGCCGTCGACAGCGATGGCCGCGCCACGAGATCCGACCACAGTCAGCACGAGAGAAAGAGGAATGTCATGGCACTGCTCGACCTCCAGGGCATGGAACTGCCGGCCGCCGAGCGCACCGGCGGGGGCAGCCAGGCCAGCCTGCTGCTCTGCGGCGACAGCTCGCTGAGCATCACCACCTGCAACTGACGCTCGGTTCGCCTGGCCCCGGGCCGGCTCACGCCGGTCCGGGGCCGCGCCCCGTGGAGGTGCGATGACCCCGGCCGACCGGCTCCTGTGGCGGGCCGTCGGGTCCGCCGGCTGGTGGACCCCGGCGCTGGCCGTGGCCACCGTGGCCGGGGCGGCGGCCGAGCTGGCGCTGCCCGCGGCGCTCGGCCGGGCGGTCGACGCCGCCGTCGGCGCCGCCGCGGGGGATTCCGCCGGCCGCTGGCTGGCCGTGGTGGGCGGACTCGTCGTCCTGCTGGTCGGCGCGGGAGTGCTGCGGGACTACGGCACCGGCGCCGCGAGCGCCCGGTCGGTCGCCGAGCTGCGCCACACGCTGGTCCGCCACATCCTCGCCCTCGATCCTCGGACCGCGGCCCGCCACCCGGTGGGTGACCTGGTCGGTCGCCTGGTGGGCCAGGTGGCCGACGCCGGGCAGGCGGCCCCGACCATCGTGCTGGCCGGCACCGTGCTGCTGCCGCCGGTGGGCAGCCTGGTGGCCCTCACTCTGATCGATCCGTGGCTCGGCGCGACCTTCGTGGTCGGGCTGGTCCTGCTGGGCGTGCTGCTGCGCGGGTTCGTGGCCGACGCGTCCGCCGCGGTCGCCGGTTACCAGCGGGCCCAGGGGCACCTCGCCGGGCTGCTGGTGGAGGCGCTGGCCGGGGCGCGGACCATCGCCGCCGCCGGCACCGCCGGGCGGGAGGTCGACCGGGTCCTGGCCCCCGTCGCCGAGCTGCGGCGGCACGGCACCCGCACGTGGACCGTGCTGGCCGGGGCGGCCACCCGGGGGGCCGTGCTCAGCCCGCTGCTGCAACTGGCGGTCGTCACCGTCGGCGGGCTCTCCCTGGCCGCCGGGCGGCTGACGCCGGGCGACCTGCTGGCCGCCCTCCAGTACGCCGCGCTCGGCGCCGGCCTGGGCACCGTGGTGAGCGCCCTCAACAAGGCCGTCCGGGTACGCGCCGGCTGCCGTCGCGCGGCCGAGGTGCTCACCGAACCGGCCCGCCGGTACGGGGACCGCGGCCTGCCGCCCGGTCCCGGCTGCCTCGAACTGCGCGGGGTCAGCGTGCGGGCCGACGACGGGCGGCCGCTGCTGGACGGGGTGGACCTGCGCGTGCCGGGCGGTGCGCTGCTCGCCGTCGTCGGCCCGTCCGGCGCCGGCAAGTCGCTGCTCGCCGCCGTCGCCGGCCGGCTGCGCGACCCCGACGCCGGTGAGGTGCGGCTGGACGGCGTACCGCTGCCCGAACTGTCGGCGGCGGCGCTGCACGCGGCGGTCGGCTACGGGTTCGAACGGCCGGTGCTGGTCGGCGAGACGGTGGGCGCCGCGGTCGGGTGCGGGGCCGATCCGGTGCCACTGGCCCGTGCCGCGGCCATCGACGACTTCGTCGAGCGGCTGCCCGACCGGTACCGCACGCCGTTGGCCGAGGTGGCGATGTCCGGCGGGGAACGCCAACGACTCGGCCTGGCCCGCGCCCTGCGGGCCGGCCGGCTGCTCGTCCTCGACGACGCCACGTCCAGCCTGGACACGGTCACCGAGTACCGGGTGAGCCGGGCGCTGACCGACCGGGCGGACGGGCGTACCCGGGTGGTGGTGAGCCACCGGGTCGGCACGGCCGCCCGCGCCGACCTGGTGGCCTGGGTGGCGGGCGGCCGGATCCGGGCGGTCGGCACGCACGCCGTGCTCTGGGACGACCCCGGCTACCAGGCGGTGTTCCGCTCGTGACCACGGTCGGTGCGGTGGTCCGGGCCGCGCTGCGCGCGCGGCGGGCCGCGCTGGCGCGGCTGGCGGCCTGGTCGGTGGCCGAGGCGCTGCCGGCGGCGCTGGCCGGGCTGCTGACCGCGCGGGCCGTGGACGCCGGCTTCCTGGCCGGCCGCCCGGTGGTCGGGCTGTGCTGGCTGGGACTGCTCGCGGCCGCCGTGCTCGTCGGCGCGGTGGGCACCAACCGGGCGTACGCGTGCCTCGGCGAGGTGGTCGAGCCGTTCCGTGACGACCTGCTGCGCCGCGTGGTGACGGGCGCGCTGGCCGGCGCGACGGGCGGCCGGGTCGACGACGCGGCGGTGGGCCGCCTGACCCATCAGGTGGAGATCGTCCGGGACACCTGGGCCGGCCTGCTGACGGTGGTCCGCGGCTTCCTCTTCGCCGCCTGCGCCGCGATCGTCGGGCTGTTCTCCCTCGCCGCGCCGGTCGCCCTGCTCGTCACCGTGCCGGTGCTGGCCGGTCTCGGCCTGTTCGCGGTGGCCGTACCGGCGATGATCGCCCGCCAGCGGGAGTACGTGCTCGCCGACGAGCGCCTCACCCGGGCCGCGGTCACCGCGATCGCCGGCCACCGCGACGTCGCGGTCAGCGGCGCGCGGGACGGGGTCACCCGGTGGCTGGGCCGGCACGTCGACGCGCAGGCGCGGGTGGAACGGCGGCTGGCCACCATGGCCGTCACCCGTGGCCTGAGCCTGGCCGTCGGCGGCTGGCTGCCGGTGCCGGTGGTCGTGCTCGCCACCCCCTGGCTGGTCCGGCAGGGCCTCGGGCCGGGCGCGGTGCTGGGCGCCCTGGTCTACGTCGTCCGCGGGGTGCAACCCGCCCTGCACACCCTCGTCCAGGGGGTGGCCGCCGGAGGGCTGCGGTTCACCGTCACCCTCGACCGGCTGCTGCGCACCAGCGTCCCCGGGCCCGCGGAGGCCACGCCCGCCGGCGCGGCGCGGCCCGGGCGGCCGGGCCCGCCGGCGCTGTCCCTGCGCCGCGTGACGTTCCGGTACGGGCCGCACGCCGACCCGGTGCTCGACGGCTTCGACCTCGACGTGCCCGACGGCGACCACCTGGTGGTGGTGGGTGCCAGCGGGATCGGCAAGTCCACCCTGGCCGCGTTGATCGCCGGGGTGCTGCGTCCGCAGTCCGGCACGGTCGAGGTGGCCGGGACGCCGGTGGCCGGCGCGCCGGCCACCGAGCTGGCGCGGCGCCGCGTGCTGATCCCGCAGGAGGCGTACGTCTTCACCGGCAGCGTCCGGGACAACCTCCGCTACCTGCGGCCCGCCCTGGCGGACCCGGAGATCGTCCGGGCGGCGGACCGGCTGGGCCTGTCCGGGCTGGTGGACCGGCTCGGCGGCCTGGACGCGACGGTGCGCCCGGCCGGCCTGTCCGCCGGGGAACGTCAGCAACTGGCCCTGCTGCGCGCCTGGCTCTCGCCGGCTCCGCTGGTGATCCTCGACGAGGCCACCTGCCACCTGGATCCGGCCACCGAGGCCCGGCTGGAGACCGCGTTCGCCGAGCGGGGCGGAACGCTGGTGGTGGTCGCGCACCGGGTCAGCTCGGCGCTGCGCGCCCGCCGGGTGCTGCTGCTCGACGGCCACCGCGCGCTGCTCGACACCCACCCGGGCCTGCTGGCCCGGTCGGCCGCCTACCGGGAGCTGGTGGGCTACTGGGAGGGCGGGGCGGAGCCGGTCAGATCCAGCCGGACTCCCGGGCGATCCGCACCGCTTCCAAGCGGGTCCGCGCGCCGGTCTTCGCCATGATCCGGGACAGGTGGTTGCGCACCGTCCCCGCCGAGACCGCCAGCTTCTCGGCGATGTCCCGGACCGGATGCCCCTCGGCCGCCACGTCGAGCACCTCCCGCTCGCGGGGTGTGAGTGGACTGTCGGTGACCTCCAGCGCCGCCACGACCAGGTCCGGATCGAGCACCACCTGGCCGCGGGCGAGCAGCCGTACGCCGTCGGCGATGCGCTGCGGGGGCACGTCGCGGCTGAGGAAGCCGACCCGCCGCCCGTGCTCGGCGAGCACCGGGCGGACCCGGGCGGCCCGGCGCTGTTCCACCAGGACCAGCAGCCGCCCGCCGCGGTCGGGATGGGCGGCGGCGATCCGGGCGAGCTGGTGCAGGGGCATGAGGTCGGCGTCGACGACGGCGACGTCCGGGCGGTCGTCCCGCAGCGCGTCACGCAGGGCGTGCACCGTGGCCGCCTCGCCGACGACATCGATGTCGCCCTCCGCGGCCAGCAGTTGGGCGAGGGCTCCCCGGACCAGTCGACCCTTGAGCGCGAGCAGCGTGCGGACCATGGCGACTCCCGGACATGACCCCCCGATCCCTGACCTGACGTGCGCGCCTGGTGACGCACCGTCAGGAATTTAATCGAAGGTGACCGCTGTGCAACACCCGTCGTCCGCGTGTCGTCAGATCCAGCACGCGTCCCTGGCCCGCTCGACCGCCTCCCAGCGGTTCCGCGCGCCGGTCTTGCGCAACAGGCTGGACACGTGGTTGCGCACGGTGCCCGGCGCGAGGTGGAGCCGTTTCGCGATCTCCCCGGTCCGCAACCCCTCCGCTGCCGCCGCGGCCACCTCGCGTTCCCGTTCGCTGAGCGGGTTCACCGCGGCGTCGAGGGCGGCGAGCGCCGTCAGCGGGTCGATCATCCGCTGCCCGCGGGCGACCGCCCGCAACAGCTCGACCAGTTCCTCCGGCGGCACGTCCGTGGCCACCACCCCGCGGACCCGGGCGCCGAGGGCCCGCCGCAGCGCCCGCGCGGTGCGCCGGGCGGTCAGCACCACGACCGCGCACCCGTCGGCACCGGGCGGCCCGAGGACCGCGTCGGGTTCGCCCACCGCGTCGAGGTCCACCAGCAGCAGGTCCGGACGGCAGGCGGCGAGCAACGCCGGGACGCCGCGGGCCGGCTCGGCCTCCCCGACCACCTCGAAGTCCGGCGTGCCGGCCAGGACCGCGACCACGACCGTCCGCAGCAGACCCGGTTCCGCGATCACCGCGACGCGCACCGGCGCGGACACCGTCTCATCCCGTCCGTCGTCCACCCGGGACACATTGCCCGAAAGGCCGGCGGATAGTCGAGTTCACACGGGGATGTCCCGCGCCCGTCGCCCGGGAGCGATGACCGCCCCACCGACGGGACCGTGCGGGTCGGCGAGCCCGGTCAAACCAGTGCAGGCAGTGCGGGGAGCGCTCGGCGCGGAAGAGCGTCGGCGAGGGCCGCCGCGCCCGGGCGGTGGGCCCGGACGTGCCCGGCACGCACGAGCGTGCTCGGGGCGGTGCCGGCGAGGTAGACCGAGCCCAGGTCGCGCACGTCCAGGGACAGGTCGGGCTCCCGGTCCGTCGGTAAACCGGGCGCCGGGTCGCCGTCAGTGGAACCGCCGGGTGGACGTTCATCATGGACGGTCGGGCGGTCCCCTCAGCCCTGCCGCAGCGCCGGCATCGGCACCGGCACGGCGAGCGCGGTCGCCCCGGCGCCCGCGCCACCCTCGCAGGTGTTCGGCGGCACGGTGCCGATGCCCCGGGTGGACGGTCGCTCCGCCGCCCAGAACATGAAGCCCAGCATGCCGGCCGTGCTGCCCGCGCCGTGCGGGGCAACGCTCTGCACGTACGGGGCGGCGGCCTTCTGCACCGAGTTGGCGTAGCTGACGCACTCGGGCAGCGGCTTGCCACCGTAGGCCAGGTAGACCGCGCCGGTGAACTTGGCCGGGGCGAGCGGGGGTACCGGCGGGCTGTACTGCGGCTTGCCGTCGACGTGTTCCTGCCAGTTCGCCTGGGCGGTACTGGCGGAGACGGGCCGGGCGGTGACCATGGCGTTGGCGTAGTCGAGCACCGGGGCGTCGGTGCGCAGCCAGTCGGCGGTGGCCTTGCGGTTGAGGTCGATCAGCCAGCGGTCGCCGGCGGCCACGTCGATGGTGAGTCGGGCCGCCGGGCGCGCGCCGGTGGCGTCGTAGGGGTGGACCGCCCGGTAGGCGTCGATGAAGGACTGGAGGCCGGCCAGGTTCGGGCCGGTGTTCTGCTCGTAGTCGATCTCGATGCCGATGCCGAGCCGGGTGGCCACCGCGGCGGCCCGCTGCCCGAGCAGGGTGGGGTTCTCGGCGAGCGCGGCGTCCCAGTCGTCGGTGTAGGTGATGCCGCCGATGGAGAGCATCACCCGGACGCCCCGGGCCGTGAAGTACTGCACGATCTCGCTGGTCATGCCGCGCGGCACACCGTCGAGGGTGGTGGCGTCGGTGGTCTGGCGCAGCAGGTCGAGCGGGTTGACGAAGCTCAGCACCACGAGGTTGACCGAGGGACGGCCGTCGCCGCGGTCGATCAGCCAGTGGTTCTGGCTGTCGAACTGGGCGACCGTGCGGACCGTGCCCCAGGTGCAGAAGTCGTCGCCGCAGTGCCAGGCGCCGTAGATCTGAACTGGGGTGGCCGCCAGCGGCGCGGGCGCGGGCGGTGGCGCGGCGACGGCCGGGCCGGTGGTGGCGAGAACGAGTAGGAACGCGGCCAGGAGTACCGAACGTCGCATGGGGACCTCCCCGTCAGTACGCCTTGTTTACAGTAGGGCGACGACCGGCGTCAATGCGCTGCGGCGATCCGGTCCAGCACGCGTTGCTGGAACGCGCGGGCCTCGGGCCCGGCCGGCGGCGGGCCGCCCCGCCGGGCCGCGATGGACCGGCGGATCAGCTCGGCGTCCGGGTCGTCGGCGGCCAGCCGCCGGCCCGCGTCCACCTTGCCCAACCAGACGCCGTCCCGGCAGCGGACGAGGGAACGGCAGGCGCCCAGCACCGCGTCCTCGGCGCCGGGGGCGGGAGCGTCGCCGGGCGAGCCGGGCGCCGCGCCGGGTGTGCCGGGCGGTGAAGGCGCCGCCGGCGGCGGTGTGGTCACCTGGTCGGCGGGTGGATCGAGCAGGTCGGTCACCGGCTCGACCGGCTTCAGCACGGGATCCAGCGGCTCACGCACCGGCTTCAGGACACGCCACACGGGGCCGAGCACCGGGGCGAGCGGCTTGGTGATCGGGGCGAGCGCCCCGGCGACCGGGGTGAGCACGCCGGAACCGACCGGCCCGGTGACCGGCGTGAGAATGCCGGCGACGGGGGTGAGCACCCCGTCACGCAGCGGGCCGGTGACGGGGCGGAGAGCGCCCGCCACCGGGTCGAGCACCCGGTCGCGGACCGGCGTGACGACCGCGTCGAGCGGTCGGCCGGGGTCGGGTCGCGGCGCCCGCTGCGTCGGCGCGCCGCGGTCGTGCCCGGGCCCCGCTACCTCCCGGCCCGATC
>NZ_JBSSLX010000105.1:0-18555 GCF_053890995.1 Micromonospora sp. I033
GACCACGACTCGCTGGGCCTGTTCCAGCAGCGCCCGAGCTCGGGTTGGGGTTCGCCGGAGCAGATCACCGACCCCGAGTACTCGACGCTGGCGTTCCTGAAGGGTCTGAAGCAGGTCGACGGCTGGCAGGACATGCCGCTGACCGAGGCCGCCCAGACCGTGCAGGTCTCGGCCTACCCGGATGCGTACGCGCAGTGGGAGCAGCAGGCCGCCGACATCGTCGCGCAGTACTGGAACAGCTGAGCCAAGACGCTGGCCGGCACCCCGAACACGGGGTGCCGGCCAGCGGCGTCTCACGACGGCGAAGGACCACGACGGGCTGGGGGCGAGGGTGACCGGCGCAGGGATCAAGCCTGACCGCCCGGAGCCGGTCACCCTCGCCCCCAGCCCCAACCGCAACCAACTAGACCCGGAACCCCGCAGCCCGAGCCGCCTGGCGTTCGCGGCGCCGCGAACGACGTCGACGCAGGAACCAGAACAGGAACGCCACGAATCCGAGCAGGAACGCCAGCACCAGAACCGGCAGCAGGATCGCCACCACCGACATGACCGCGCTGGTCGCGTCCTCGGCGGTGCTGGCGACCGGGGCGCCGAAGCCGGCGGTGGTCGCGTTGATGACCGGGCGGGCGGCCGACTTGAGCAGGTGCACGCCGAGCGCGATGAGCACGCCGACCACCACGGGCACCCACTGGTGCGAGGAGAAGAAGGTGTCCGGGTCGCTGACCGTGACCGTCTCCGAGCTGGAGCCGGCGCCGAAGGCCAGCCCACCGGCGGTCGGCCGGACCACCGTCTGCACCACGTCGTTGACGTGGTCGACCACCGGCACCTTGTCGGCCACCACCTCGACGGCGAGCAGTACGGCGAGGATCAGCAGGACCCAGCCGTTGCCCAGCCACTGCCAGCCGCTCGGCAGCTCCATGAGGTCGGTGTAGCGCGCGAGCAGACCCATCAGCAGCAGGGGGATGTAGGCGTTCAGGCCGGCCGAGGCGGCGAGGCCGGAACCGGTGAGGACTTCGAGCACGATCTCAATATCGCACCGGTACGCCAGTGGCGCTCGTCGGCGACCGCCGGGTGCTCCGCTACCCTCGTCGGGTGCGGTTGGTGATTGCGAAGTGCTCGGTGGACTACGTCGGACGGCTCTCGGCGCACCTGCCGCTGGCCACCCGGTTGCTGATGGTGAAAGCGGACGGCTCGGTGTCGATCCACGCCGACGACCGGGCGTACAAGCCGTTGAACTGGATGAGCCCGCCGTGCCGGCTGGAGGAGGCCCCCGGCGTGTGGCGGGTGGTCAACAAGGCCGGCGAGGAGCTGCGCATCACCCTGGAGGAGATCTTCCAGGACACCTCGTACGAGCTGGGCGTCGACCCGGGCCTGCGCAAGGACGGCGTCGAGGCGCACCTGCAGGAGTTGCTCGCCGCCAACCCGGAGACCCTCGGCGAGGGCTTCACGCTGGTGCGGCGGGAGTACATGACGGCGATCGGCCCGGTCGACCTGCTCTGCCGGGACGCCAACCAGGGCGCGGTCGCGGTCGAGGTGAAGCGGCGGGGCGAGATCGACGGCGTCGAGCAGCTCACCCGCTACCTCGAACTGATGAACCGCGATCCGCTGCTCGCCCCGGTCGCCGGCGTGTTCGCCGCGCAGGAGATCAAGCCGCAGGCCCGGGTGCTCGCCACCGACCGCGGCATCCGTTGCGTGGTGGTCGACTACGACAAGCTGCGCGGCATCGAGCGCGACGAGCTGACCCTGTTCTGAGCCGGCGGGCCGGGGTCGTCAGCGGCCCCGGCCGTACATCAGCTTGGCGGCCTTGACCAGGCGGGCGACGTCGGCCGGCGTGCGCTCGAAGGTCATCGAGGGCAGCAGCGACCGGGCCCGGCGGCGGGTGATCGACTTGGCCCGGCCGAACTCGCGCAGCCCGTCCTCGCCGTGGATCCGGCCGAAGCCGGAGTCGCCGACGCCGCCGAACGGCAGCGTGGACATGCCGGCGAAGGTCAGCGTCGAGTTGACCGCGGCCATCCCGGAGCGCAGCCGCCGCGCCACCGCCACGGCCCGCTTGCGGCCGAAGACCGACCCCCCGAGACCGTACGACAGGGCGTTGGCCCGTTCCACGGCCTCGTCCACGTCGCGGACCCGGTTGACGGTCAGCGTCGGCCCGAAGGTCTCCTCGCGCACCGCTGCCGAGTCCTCCGGCACGTCCACCAGGACGGTCGGGTGCACGTACGGCGGCTGGACCGCCTCGGGGCCGCCGAGCACCGGCCGGCCGCCGCGGGACACCGCGTCGTCGATGTGCCGGCGGATGACGTCGACCTGGGACGGCATGGTGATCGGGCCGATGTCGGCGCCGTCGGCGCCGACGGTGAGCCGGCCGGCCTTCGTGACCACCTTGTCGACGAAGGCGTCGAAGACCTGGTCGACCGCGTAGACCCGCTCGATGCCGATGCAGGTCTGGCCGGCGTTGGTCAGCGCGCCCCAGACGCACGCCTCGGCGGCGGCGTCCAGGTCGGCGTCGGCGTCCACGATCATGGCGTCCTTGCCGCCCGCCTCCAGCAGCACCGGGGTGAGCGTCTCGGCGCAGGCCGCCATCACCTTCTTGGCGGTGGCGGTGGAGCCGGTGAAGGCGAGCTTCGCCACCCCCGAGCGGCACAGTGCCGCGCCGACGTCGCCGAGCCCGTGCACCGCCTGGAAGACCGGCTGCTCCGGCACCACCTCGGCGAACCGGTCCACCAGCCACTGCCCGACGGCCGGGGTGTACTCGCTCGGCTTGAACACCACCGCGTTCCCGGCGGCCAGCGCGTAGGCGGCGGAGCCGATCGGGGTGAAGACCGGGTAGTTCCACGGGCCGATGACGCCGACCACCCCGTACGGCTGGTATTCCAGGTGGCCGGTGAACTCGGCGAGGATCAGCCGGGAGCGGACCCGGCGCGGCCCGAGCACCCGCCGGGCGTTGCGGGCGGCCCAGTCGATGTGCTCCAGCGCGGTGAGGATCTCCACGATCGCGTCGCCGACCGGCTTGCCGCCCTCGGCGTGCACCAGGTCGGCCAGCTCCTCCATCCGGCGGGCCAGCACGCCACGCCAGCGCAGCAGCCGGTCGCGCCGGCCGGCGAAGCCGAGCCCGGCCCACCAGTCGCCGGCGGCGCGGGCCCGCTCCACCGCCGCGCGCACATCCGCCTCGGTCGCCACCGGGAGCCGCCCCGCCTCCGCGCCGGTCGCCGGACTGGTCGACACCAGTCGGCCGTCCTCGATGAGCGGGGTCCCCGGGACACGCACAGCCGTCATGGCCGAAGTCTAGACCCGAGCGTTACTCACCGGTAGGTCCCGAGCGACCCGTACTCTGCCCAGGTCGGCGGCGCGGCGGGCGCGGCGGGATCGACGGAAGTGCCGCCCATTGAACCGGCGACGCCCGCCGAAACGGCGAACAGGAGATGGCCGGCCGGGGCCACGGGGATGACCACGCGGTGGTGGGAGCGATTACGGTGAGGTGGCAGGCTGACGCCGCGGAGCGACGGTGGGGTGGAGGTCGACTGTCCATGGAGGAGCATCCGGAACTGATGCCGCTGTTGACGGTGTCGGGCGGGACGATGCGCGGGCTCAGTTTCCGCGTCGGCCAGGATCCGCAGGTCGTCGGCCGGGCGCCCAGCGCCCACATCGTGCTGGCCGACCCGCACCTGAGCCGGCGGCACGCCACGGTCCAGGCCACCCCCGACGGGGTGGTGCTCACCGACCTGGGCTCCACCAACGGCACCTGGCTCAACGACCAGCGGATCATCGGCAGCGTGCCGCTCACCGACGGGGACGTGATCCGGCTCGGCCGCACCGACCTGCGCTTCTTCGACCCGGGCGTGGCCCGGACCGACCCGGTCGGGATGAGCTTCATGCAGCCGCGCCGCGACCACCGGCCCACCCTGCCGCTGCCGGTCCCCCCGACGCCGCGGCCGCCGGTCGAGGCGCGCGGCGCGTTGCCGCTGCCGGTCGACGCGCACCGCTGACCCGAGTTCCGCCACACCGTCGGGCGGCCCCGGATGGGGGTCGCCCACATGGACCGGTCGCGGACGGCCGTGCCAGCATGCGCGGATGCGGAGCGAGCGACACACCGTCCACGCCAACGGCATCACCCAGTCGGTCCGGGTGGCCGGCCCGCCGGACGGCGTGCCGGTGCTGCTGGTGCACGGCAACGTGTCGTCCGCCGCGTTCTGGGAGCCGCTGCTGCCCCGGCTGCCGGAGACGCTCCGGGTGGTCGCCCCCGACCTGCGCGGATACGGCGAGACCGACACCGCCCCGGTCGACGCCACCCGGGGCCTCGGCGACTTCGCCGACGACGTGGCCGCCCTCCTCGACGCCCCCGGGCTGTTCGCCCCCGGCGCCCGGCCGGTGGTGGTCGGGCACTCCCTCGGCGGCGGGGTGGCGATGCGCCTGCTGGTCGACCACCCGGACCGGGTGGCCGGGTTGCTGCTGGAGGCGCCCGTCTCCCCGTACGGCTTCGGCGGGACCCGGGACCTCGACGGCACCCCCACCACGCCCGACTTCGCCGGCACCGGCGCGGGCACCGCGAACCCCGACTTCGTGGCCCGGTTGGCCGCCGGGGACCGGGGCGCCGAGGGCCCGACCAGCCCGCGTAGCGTGCTGCGCTCGGCGTACGTGGCCGATCCGGCGTCGCTGGGCGGCGACGAGGAGCTGCTGCTGGAAAGCATGCTGAGCACCGCCACGGGCGACGACAACTACCCCGGCACGGCGGTCGGCTCGGCGCACTGGCCGGGCACCGCGGCGGGGGAGCGCGGGGTGCTGAACGCCCTGGCGCCGGCCCACTTCCGGCTCGCGGACGAGCTGGTCGCCGTCCCGGCGAAGCCGCCGGTGACCTGGGTACGCGGCGACGTCGACGTGATCGTCTCGGACACGTCGCTGTTCGACCTGGCGTACCTGGGGTCGCTCGGGATGGTGCCGGGCTGGCCCGGGGCGGCGGACTGCCCGCCGCAGCCGATGGTCGGCCAGACCCGGGCGGTCCTCGACCGCTACGCGGCGGCCGGCGGGACGTACCGGGAGGTGGTGCTGCCCGGCTGCGGGCACAGCCCGCACCTGGAGCGGCCGGCCGAGTTCGTCGCCGAGCTGCTGGCGCTCGCGGGGGTGCCGACCGGGGTCTGACCGACGCGGTGCGTGAAATATCCCACGGCGTCTCGACAACCCAGCGTCACGTGGCAGACTCCGGCGCATAACCTTAGCGGCCGTTCAATGTCGGCAACGGCGGAGTCAAACCAAGGGGAGGCCGGTCGTGGCGCGCGAGTTCACCAGTGTGGGTGTGGTGGGTCTGGGCACCATGGGTGCCGGCATCGTCGAGGTGTTCGCCCGCAACGGCATCGACGTGGTGGCCGTCGAGATCTCCGCTTCCGCCCTGGAGCGCGGCCGGGCCACCCTCACCGGCTCGACCGACCGGGCGGTGGCCAAGGGCAAGCTCGCCGAGGCCGACCGGGACGCGCTGCTGGCCCGGGTGGACTTCCAGGTCGGTCTGGACGCCCTGCACTCGGTGGACCTCGTGATCGAGGCGGTGCCCGAGCACCTGGACCTGAAGCAGCGGATCTTCGGGGAGCTGGACCGGGTCTGCAAGCCCGAGGCGATCCTCGCCACCAACACCTCGTCCCTGAGCGTCACCGAGATCTCCGTCGCCACCACCCGGCCGAACCAGGTCATCGGCATCCACTTCTTCAACCCGGCACCGGTGATGAAGCTGGTCGAGGTGGTCCGCACCGTTGTCACCTCCGCCGACGTGGTGGCCGACGTGGAGGCGCTCTGCGAGCGGCTCGGCAAGGTCGACGTCACCATCAACGACCGGGCCGGATTCATCGCCAACGCCCTGCTCTTCGGCTACCTGAACCACGCGGTCGGCATGTTCGAGTCCCGCTACGCCACCCGCGAGGACATCGACGCCGCCATGAAGCTCGGCTGCGGCCTGCCGATGGGCCCGCTCGCGCTGATGGACCTGATCGGCCTGGACACCGCGTACGAGATCCTGGACACCATGTACCGGCGCGGCGGCCGCGACCGCCGGCACGCCCCGGTGCCGCTGATCAAGCAGATGGTCACGGCCGGCCTGCTCGGCCGGAAGTCCGGCCGCGGCTTCTACACCTACGAGCGGCCGGGCTCCCCGGTCGTCGTACCCGACGAGCACACCCCGGTGAGCACGGGCGCCGCGCTCGCCGACGGCGCCCGGGCGATCGCCAAGGTCGGCGTGGTCGGCTCCGGGACCATGGCCACCGGCATCATCGAGGTCTTCGCCAAGGCCGGTTACGAGGTCATCTCGGTGACCCGGGGCGCGGAGAAGTCCGCCAAGGTCTGCGAGACGGTCAAGACCTCGCTGAACAAGGGCGTGGTGCGGGGCAAGCTCAGCGAGACCGACCGGGACGCCGCGCTCGGCCGGGTCACCTGGTCGGCCACCCTGGACCACCTGGCCGACGTCGACCTGGTGGTCGAGGCCGTGGTCGAGGAGTTGAGCGTCAAGAAGGCCCTCTTCGCCAGCCTCGACGAGATCTGCAAGCCGGGCGTGGTGCTGGCCACCACCACCTCGTCGCTGCCGGTGATCGACGTGGCGATGGCCACCCAGCGGCCGGCCGACGTGATCGGCCTGCACTTCTTCAACCCGGCGCCGATCATGCCGCTGGTGGAGATCGTGCAGACCATCCGCACCTCGGCGGAGACCGCCGCCACCGCCCGGGCGGTCTGCGCGGCGCTGGGCAAGACCGGCGTGGTCTGCGGCGACCGGTCCGGCTTCATCGTCAACGCGCTGCTCTTCCCGTACCTGAACGACGCGGTGAAGATGCTGGAGGCCAGCTACTCGACGGCCGACGACATCGACTACGCCATGAAGCTCGGCTGCGGCTACCCGATGGGCCCGTTCGAGCTGCTCGACGTGGTCGGCCTGGACGTCTCGCTGGCCATCCAGCGCGAGCTCTACCTGGAGCTGCGCGAGCCCGGCTTCGCCCCGGCGCCGCTGCTGGAGCACCTGGTCACCGCCGGCTACCTGGGCCGCAAGAGCGGCCGCGGCTTCCGCGACCACACGAAGCGCTGATCCGGGTCAACATCCGGCGCCGGTGACGGCGTCTTCAGGGCGTGACCTTCGAGGAGTACGTCGGCAGCCGCGGCCCGGCCCTGTTGCGCCTGGCCCGGCTGCTGACCGGCGACGCGCACCGCGCCGAGGACCTGACCCAGGACGTCCTGGCCCGCGCGTACGTGCACTGGCGGAAGATCGCCCGGGCCGACCGGCCCGACGTGTACGTGCGGCGGATGCTGGTCAACGCGAACACGTCCTGGTGGCGCCGGCGGTCCAGCCGCGAGCTGGCCGTGGACACCTTCGCCGAGCGGCCCGAGCGCGGTGACCTCGGTGGCGAGGCGGCCGACCGGGACGAGATGTGGCGGCTGATCCGCGCCCTCCCCGACCGCCAGCGCGCCGTGCTGGTGCTGCGCTACTACGAGGACCTGGACGACGCGACCATCGCCCAGATCCTCGACTGCTCGCCGGTCACCGTCCGCACCCATGCGATGCGGGCGCTCGCCCAGCTCCGGGAGCGCTGCGGCGTCCCGACGACGAAGGGGAGCCGGCAGTGACCGACCTCGACCAGCGGATCAGCGACGTGCTCCGGCAGCGGGCCGAGGGCGCCGTGGACACTGATCGGCTCACCGCCGGGGCGGTGGCCCGCGGCCGGCGGTGGCGCCGCCGTCGGCGGGCCGTGCTGGGCTCCGGCCTCGCCGTGGTCGCGCTGCTCGGCGGACTCGCCGTCGGCCCGGGCCTGCCCGGAGCGGGCCTGCCGTTCGCCGGCACATGGTCGCACGGGTCGCACGGGTCGGCCGGGGCGGTTCCGCCGCTGGTGCGGGCCACGCCGGGAGCGGCGGACGCGCCCGGGGCCGTCGGCACCGACGCCGGGGTGGTGCATTTCGGCGTCGACACCTCCAGGGTCCGCTACGTGGGCTGGGAGGTGTGGCGCGACGTGGAGAGCGTCCGGCTGGACATCGGCGACGGGCGGGCCGTCACCGTCGAGATGGCGCAGTCGGCGCAGGCCCTGCGGAACTACAGCGCCGACGGGGTGCCCTTCGAGGTGAGTGAGCTCGCGAGCGAGGCGGCCTTCGACGGCCGGACCAGCAGGCTGACCGTCGACGGGATGCCGATCTGGGTCCGGCAGTGGCAGCCCGTGCCCGGCGTGTATGCCCGGGCCAGCGTGTCGGCGCCGCAGGACACCGGGCTGACCGTGGCGACGCGGGCGTTGCGGCTGACCGAGGCGCGCCGGTGTGATGCTCCCGTCCGACTCACGAGTGTGCCGGACGGCGCCCGGGTCATCGGCTGCCGCGTCGACGTGAACGGCTTCCCGCGGCTGGTGACCGCCCGGTTCGTCATCGCCGGCTCCGGCGCCAGCCAGATGACCGTCTCCTACCTCCATGCGGCTGAGGTTTCGGCCTCGGCCACGGACGAGAACATGGAGATCAACGGGCGGCCCGCCCACCTCGACGCGAAGCGTGGCCGGTTGGAGCTGCTGGGCTTGCCGAAATCGCACCTGCTCGCCGATTACGGCTGGCCGGAGACGGGCTTCGACCAGCAGGACGCGGCGCTCGTCCTGGGCGGCGCGCAGGTGGCACCGGACCCGACCCGCCCGGAGACCTGGGACTGAGCGGTCCGCCGGCCGGAGCCGCCCGACCCGGGCCGCTCCGGCCGGTGGACCGTACGCTTGGTGACCGTGAGCCCCCGTCGCAACCGTCCCCGCCGGGACGACACCGCCCACCTGGACGCCGAGCGGGCGCGCCAGGGCGTGCCGACCGTCCAGCAGTGGCGCGACGGCGACTGGCAGGTGCGCGGGATCACCGGCGGGGCGTCGGTCAAGACGTACCGCTGCCCCGGCTGCGACCAGGAGATCCGGCCCGGGGTGGCGCACCTGGTGGCCTGGCCGGCCGACGACCGGGGCGACCTGACCGACCGTCGGCACTGGCACAGCGGCTGCTGGCGGGCCCGGGACCGGCGCGGGCCGAACCTGCAGCGCGGCCGGAGCGCCCCCCGCTACGGCTGAGCGACCTGGATCACGCTGTTTCCGCCCCGGCGGGCGGCGCGGACGGCGGCGCGGGAGACTGGGACGGTGAGCACACCGATCCGTGCGTCGTCGATCCTGCCCGGTCGCCGGGAGGACATCGAGCTGCACACCGCCGACGGTCTGAAGCTGGTCGGCGAGCTGGCCCGGCCGCTGGACCGGGAGCCGGCCGGCACCCTGGTCTGCCTGCACCCGCTGCCCACCCACGGCGGGATGATGGACAGCCACGTGTTCCGCAAGGCCGCCTGGCGGCTGCCCGCGCTGGCCGACCTGGCCGTGCTCCGGTTCAACACCCGGGGCACCAGCAGCGTCCGCGGCACCAGCGAGGGGGCGTTCGACGCCGCGGTCGGCGAGCGCTTCGACGTCGCCGCCGCCATCGAGTACGCCGAGTTCCACGAGCTGCCGAACATCTGGCTCGTCGGCTGGTCGTTCGGCACCGACCTGGCGCTGAAGTACGGCTGCGACCCGGCGATCGCCGGGGCCATCCTGCTCTCCCCGCCGCTGCGCTTCTCCCAGCCCGAGGACCTGACCGCCTGGGCCGAGTCCGGCCGGCCGCTGACCGCGCTGGTCCCCGAGTTCGACGACTACCTGCGCCCCGAGGAGGCCCGGCAGCGCTTCGCCGCGGTGCCGCAGGCCGAGGTGGTCGGGGTGCCCGGCGCCAAGCACCTCTGGGTCGGCGACGCGGAAACCGTGTTGAACGAAATCGTCAGCCGGGTCAACCCGGCCGTGCCGGTGCCGCTGCCGACCACCTGGGACGGCCCGATGGAGACCGGCGACGCCAGCGCGTACGCCGACCGGACGGTGGCCGCCTTCGCCGACACCCCGGTGGCCGGCCCGGAGCAGCGCCGCGCCGGCTGACGGTCAGCGCGACTCCTGCCGGGGCAGCACCACCTCGCGCAGGATGAGCTGGATCGCGGCCACCGTGGGGATCGCGATCAGCGCGCCGACCACACCGAGCAGCGACACCCCGAGCAGGGCGGCGAGCAGCGCCGCCACCTCGTTGACCGAGACCGCCCGCCGCATGATTTTCGGGTAGATCAGGTAGTTCTCCACCTGCTGGTAGATCAGGAAGAAGACCAGGCAGGCGATGCCGACCGGCAGGTCGGTGGCGAGCCCGACCAGGGTCACCACCACGGCGCCCAGGGTCGCCCCGATCTGCGGGATCAGGTCGGTCACCGCGACCACCACGGCCAGGGCGAACGGGTACGGCAGGCCGACCACCAGGGCGAACACGAAGGTGCTCACACCGGCCAGCACGGCGATGGTCAGCGCGCCGACCATGTACGCGCCGACCCGGGCCAGGATCTCGTCGCCGATCAGGCGGACGCGCTCCCGGCGGGTCCGGGGCACCAGCGCGTACCCGAGGTCGCGCAGCTTGTTGAAGTAGGCCAGGAAGTAGATCGTCAGCACCAGCACGGTCAGCGCCCGGAAGATGGTGCCGAAGATGAGCTGCGCCCCGCCCAGCACACCGCCGAGGGCCCGGCCGACGGTGTCCGCGTTCGCCGCCGACTGGACGCGCTGCATCACGTCGTAGCGCTCGATCAGGTCGTTGACCGTGGGGTTGCGGCGCAGGTCGTCGACGTAGCCGGGGAGGTGCTCGATGAACTGCCCGGACTGGGTCACCACCGGCGGCACCAGGGCCAGCAGCCCGCCGACGATCAGCAGCACCACGGTCAGCGTCACCACGGCCACCGCCAGCCCGTGCGGCAGCCCCCAGCGGCGCAGCCGGACCACCGCGGGGTGCAGGCCGACGGCGAGGAAGAGCGCGATCACCACCAGCACCAGGATGCCGGCCGCGTTCCGCAGGCCCAGGAACACCGCGTACGCCAGCAGCACGCCCAGCGCCCCGGTGAAGCCGACCAGGAAGCTGCTGCGCCGCAGCGGCCGGCCCGGCACCCCGAACCGCCCGCTCGGCTCGAACTCGGTCGGCTCGGTCTCCAGGCCGACCTCGGTCAGCCCGGGCCTGCCGGCCGGTGGTCACCAGCCAGCCGCTGTCCGGGTCGTACGCGGTGCGCCCGGCCGGCCGGATCCGCCGGGAGTGCTGCTCCCAGCCGTCCAGCAGCAGCTCGGCGCTCTCCCCCGCCGGGTCGTACGCGAGCACCTGCCGGGACAGGTTCTCCAGCACCACCGGGCAGCCGGCCAGCTCGGCGGCCTGCCGGACCACCTCGGCCGGCTCGGCGCCCTCGACGGAGAGCTCGGTGAAGCGCTGGTGGATCTCCTCCGTGGCCCGCAGCTCGGTGAGCTGGGCGTCCACGATCAGCGCGTGCACCGCCTCGGTGATCCGCACGAACGGGGTGGCCCGGCGCAGCTCGACCAGGGGCAGCCCGCGCCGTTCGGCGGCGGCCGCCATCACCCGGGGCACCCCGCTGACGTAGCGGCGGCCCAGCTCCACCACCAGCCCGGAGACCCCGACGTCGGCCAGGTCGCCGATGAACGCGCGCAGGCCGGCGTCGTCGGCGGGCAGCCCGATCCCGGTGGTGAGCACCAGCTCGCCGCCGCCGAGCAGGGTGGCGATGTCGGGCACCTCGGCCACGTGCACCCAGCGCACCGGCCGGTCCAGGCCCGCGTCCCCGGCGACCAGGCGCGGCGCGCCGTGGCGCACCGGCACCAGGGCGAGCACCTCACGGACGGTAGGGAACACGGGCGACACGCTACCCTGCGTCACCGCCGATTCCGAGCGCCGCCGGCCGCCAGGGTCACAGCGGGTCGTCGCGGCCCAGCTCCCAGCAGGCCACCGCGGTGGCGGCGGCGACGTTGAGCGAGTCCACCCCGCGCCGCATCGGGATCACCACCCGGACGTCGCTGGCGGCCATGGCGGCCCGGGTCAGGCCGGCCCCCTCGGCTCCCATCAGCAGGGCCGCGCGGGCCCGCTGCCCGGCGTCCAGCCGCTGGATCGGCACCGCGTCCGGGGCGGGCGTCATGGCCAGCACCGTGAAGCCCGCCGCCCGGACCTGGCCGAGCGCGTCCGGCCAGGGCTCCAGCTTCGCGTACGGAATGGCGAAGACCTCGCCCATGCTGACCCGGACGCTGCGCCGGTACAGCGGGTCGGCGCAGGTCGGCGAGAGCAGCACGGCGTCCACCCCGAGCGCCGCCACGGCCCGGAAGATCGCGCCCAGGTTGGTGTGGTTGTTGACGTCCTCCAGGATCACCACCCGCCGGGCGGTGGCCAGCACCTCGGCGGCGGACGGCAGGGGCTTGCGGCGGAACGAGGCGAGCACGCCCCGGTGCACGTGAAAGCCGGTGGCCCGCTGGAGCACGTCCGGGGTGGCCGCGTACACCGGGGTGTCGCCGGTGTCGAGGTCGGCGAGCTGGTCCACCCGCTTGGCGTCGACCAGGTACGACCGGGCCGGGTAGCCGGCGCGCAGTGCCCGCCGCAGCACCAGCTCGCCCTCGGCGATGAACAGCCCGTGCGGGGGCTCCCAGCGGGTGCGCAGCTCCACGTCGGTCAGCGCGCGGTAGTCGGCGATCCGGTCGTCGTCGGGGTCGGTGATCTCGTGGACGGGCACCGGACGATTCTGCCTGGTCCGTCCGGTCGGTCCGGCGCGGCCCGGGTTTCCGCCGCCCCGGGCGGGGAACGGAGCCGGGAAAGCGGACAGCGACGAAGGGATCACCCGATGAGCGCGGACGCCACCGGCGACGGCCGGCTGCCCCGGGGCGCCACGGTCGCCGACTACATCGTGGCCCGGCTGGCGGAGTGGGGCGTGCGCCGCTACTACGGCTACCCGGGTGACGGCATCAACGGGATGACCTCCGCGCTGCAACGGGCCACCGGCCGGGCCCAGTTCATCCAGGTCCGGCACGAGGAGACGGCCGGCTTCGCGGCCAGCGCCCACGTGAAGTACGGCGGCGGCCCGCTCGGCTGCGTGGTGGTGACCAGCGGCCCCGGCGCCATCCACGTGCTCAACGGCCTGTACGACGCCAAGCTCGACCACCAGCCGGTGGTGGCGCTGCTCGGGCACACCGCGCTGCCCGCCGAGGGCGGCGGCTACTACCAGGAGGTCGACCTGCTCGCCCTCTACAAGGACGTGGCGTCGGCCTTCCTCGCCCAGCTCGACGACCCGTCCCAGGCGCGGCACCTGGTCGACCGGGCCTGCCGGACCGCCCTGGCCCGGCGTACGGTCACCGCCCTGGTGCTCCCCTCCGACGTGCAGGACAAGCCGGCGGTGCCGGAGCCGCCGCACGCGCACGGCTACTACCACACCAGCGCGGTGCCGAGCAGCACGCCGACCGTGCCGCCGGAGGAGGAGGTGCGCCGGGCGGCCGAGGTGCTGCGCGGCGGGGAGAAGGTCGCCATGCTGGTCGGGCAGGGCGCCCTCGGCGCGGAGGACGAGGTGCGCCGGATCGCCGACCGGCTCGGCGCCGGGGTGGCGACCGCCCTGCTCGGCTTCGCCGCCGTCGACCACCGCCAGCCCTGGGTGACCGGCGCGATCGGCCTGCTCGGCAGCCGACCGAGCTGGCAGCTCATGAAGGAGTGCGACCGGCTGCTGATCGTCGGCAGCAACATGCCGTACTCCGAGTTCTACCCGCCCCAGGGGCAGGCCCGGGCGGTGCAGATCGACCTGGACGGCAGCCGGATGGGGCTGCGCTACCCGACCGAGGTGAACCTGACCGGCGACGCCGCGCCGACCCTGCGGGCGCTGCTGCGGGAGCTGGGCACCGGGCCGGTGCCGACCGCCTGGCGGGCCACCCTGGCCGACGCCACCGGGAAGTGGTGGCGGGCCCAGCGGGAACTGGCCGAGCAGCCGGCCGACCCGGTGAACCCGCAGCTGCTCTTCGCCACGCTGGACGACGCCCTGCCGGACGACGCCATGCTGGCGGTGGACTGCGGCACCGCCACCGCCTGGTACGCCCGCCACATCCGGGTCCGCCCCGGCATGCTGGCCAGCCTCTCCGGCACCCTGCTCTCCATGGGTGGGGCCATGCCGTACGCCATCAGCGCGAAGTTCGCCCACCCGGACCGCCCGCTGGTCGCGCTGATCGGCGACGGCGCGATGCAGATGAACGGGGTCAACGAGCTGATCACCGTGGCGAAGTACTGGCGGGAGTGGGCGGACCCGCGGTTCGTGGTGCTGGTGCTCAACAACCGCGACCTGTCCTTCGTCAGCTGGGAGCAGCGCTCCGGCGAGGGGACGCCGATGTTCCCGGCGAGCCAGGACCTGCCGGACGTGGCGTACCACAGATGGGCGGAGGTGCTGGGGCTCGACGGTGTGCTGGTCGACTCCCCCGACCAGGTGCCCGACCTGTGGCAGCGGGCGCTGCGCGCCGACCGGCCGGTGGTGGTGAACGCCGTCGTCGACCCGGCCGAGCTGATGCTGCCGCCGCACTTCACCATCGAGCAGGCGCGCAAGACGGCCGCCGCGGTGCTGCGCGGGGACAGCGACCGGACGGAGATCCTCCGGCGCGGGCTGCCGGCGGTCGTCGCCACGTACCGTCCCCGCCGGCGCGGCCGGTGAGGCGTCAGGCCCGCTCGTAGCGCAGCAGCACCGACCGGCCGTCGAAGCCCCTGGTCCCGGTCAGCCGCAGGTCGAGGCGGTCCTTGCCGGGGAAGACCGGGCTGCCGCCGCCCAGCACCACCGGGTGCACCACCACCTGGTACTCGTCGATCAGCCCCAGCTCGGTCAGCGCCGCCGCCGCGCCGGCGCCGCCGGTGAGCAGCAGATCCTTACCCGGCTGCGCCTTCAGCTCGGCGACCTCGGCGGCCAGGTCGCGGCCGATCACCCGGGCGCCGTACTCGGCGCTCTCCAGGGTGCGGGAGATGACGATCTTCGGGGTACGCGCCCAGACCGGGGCGAACCGCAGGTCGTGCGGGTCCTGGGAGATCTGTTCCGCGCGGGGCCAGTACCAGGACATGAGCCCCCAGACCTTGCCGCCGTAGAGGAAGGCGTCGGCCCGGTCGGTCAGCTCGAAGGAGTACGCCGACAGCTCCGGCCCCATGGCCGGCCAGTCGAACTCCCCGTTCGGCCCCTCGATGAAGCCGTCGACCGACTGGTGCACCCAGTAGACGAGCTTGCGCATGGTGTCTCTCCTCGCTCGGTGGCCGCCCCGGCGGGCGCGCTCACCGGTGGGTCGGAGCCGGCCAACCGGATCCGACAGCCGGCGCGGATTTTTTTCCGGAGACTTGCCCGGAGCGGCTAGCGTCCGGATCCGTGGCCCGCTCCGTGATGATCGCCCTGGTCGGTGTCGACGGCTCCGGCAAGAGCACCCAGGCCCGGGCGCTCGCCCGCCGGCTGACAGCCCGGGGAGTCCCGGCGAGCTACTTCGAGAACGCCGGCGGCCGGCCGCTGTGGAACAGGCTGGCCCGGGCGCTCGGCCGGCCGGACGGGGTGGCGCTGTTCGGCCGTACCCTCTATCCGGCGCTGGAGGCGACGGTCCGCGCGCTGGCCATGGCCCGCACGGTGCTGGTGGCCCGGCTGACCGGGCGCACGGCGGTGCTGGACCGCTGGACCTGGTGCCAGGAGGTCATCATGGCCGCCCGCGGCGACCGGGGACGGCGCGCGGTCCGGGCGGCGTACGCGATCTTCCCGCGCCCGGCGGTGGTCTGCTTCCTGGCCAGCTCCCCCGAGGTGGCGCAGCGGCGGGTGGCGGCCCGGGGCATCGACACCGAGGAGCTGGCGCACCTGCGCGCGCTGGACGCCGCCTACCGCGCCCTGCCGGAGTTCGACTCGTTCGTGGTGCTGGACGGCGACGCCGACCCCGACGAGGTGGCAGCGGCCCTGGACCGCGCGGTGTCACCGCTGGTCGGCTAGCTTCCGATCATGGCCTACCACCTGGTCGACCGGTTGCCCACGGTCGAGGAGTTCGTCGCCGTCACCACCGCCGTCGGCTGGACCGACGCCTACGACCCGGCGGCGATCCCGGCCTCGCTGGCCGCCTCGCTGCACGGCGTGGTCGCGGTCGAGGACGACCGGGTGATCGGGATCGGCCGGCTGGTCGGCGACGGCGCGATCTACTACTACCTCCAGGACCTCGCCGTCGTGCCGGAGCGGCAGCGACGCGGCGTGGGGGCGGCGATCCTGGCCCGGCTGGAGGAGTGGATCGCCGGCCGGGCCTCGGCCCGGGCCTTCGTCGGACTCTTCGCCGCCGGGGAGTCGGCCGGCCTCTACCGGCGCTTCGGCTACCAGGTGCACGAGGGCATGACCGGCATGTTCCGCGTCGGCCCCCGCCGCTGACCGGCCACGGTCAGCCGCGGCCGCGGCCCTGGAGCCAGCGGAGCAGGTCGGACGGGAGGTTGTCCCGGTCCCGCTGGCGCCGCTCCTCGGGCTCCGGGGTGGGGCGCGGCTGCGGGCGCTGTGGGTCGCCGGCCAGCTCGCGGCTCGGCGCCGTGAAGTCCTTCACCGGCTTGCCGTCCACCGCCGTCCTGATCACCCGGGCCACCGCGTCGATCACCCTGGCCTGCACGGCCGAGCCGACCAGGTCGGTCGAGTCGTCGGGGTTGGCCGCGATGCCGGCCACGGCGACCTGCGGGGTGAACCCGACGAAGGTCTCGGTGGCGTTCTGCTCGGAGCTACCGGTCTTGCCGGCCACCGGGCGGTTGACGATCCGGTTGACCGAGGTGGCGGTGCCGCCGTTGCACTGCCCGTACGCCGACTGCTGGCCGACCGGGCAGCGGGCCGCGTCGGTGGCCGCCCGGGCCACGTCGGCGTCCAGCACCTTGCGGCAGGAGGGCTGGCCGACGTCGACCTTCTCGCCGTTGGCGGCGGTCACCGAGACCACCGGCAGCGGGGCGCAGTAGGTCCCCTCGGCGGCCACGGTGGCGTAGGCGTTGGCCAGGTCGAGCGGGGTGGTGGCGGCGACGCCGAGGGTGAACGCGCCCCAGTTCTCCGCGTTGTCCTTGGCGAAGGTGGCGTCGGAGTCGGCCCGGAAGGTGATGCCGAGCCGCTGCGCCATCTCCACCACCTTGTCCTCGCCGACCTGCTCGGCCAGCCAGACGAAGTAGGTGTTCACGGAGCGGCCGAAGCCGTCCCACATCATCCGGTAGCCGTCCATCCACTCCGGGTTGGCGTTGGCCGGGCACCACTTGCCGTCACAGTTGCCCTCGGCGTCGGAGCCGTACCGGGTGGGCAGCTTCGCCGGGGCGTCGAAGCCGGTGGCGAGCGGCTTGCCGGCCTCCAGGGCGGCGAGCATGGTGAACAGCTTGAACGTCGAGCCGGCCTGGTAGCCGTCGACGCTGGCGCCGCCGGAGATCAGCGGGTTGACGGTGTTCGGGTGGTTGGCCTGCCCGGCCGGGTTGTCGGCGAGGCTGTAGTGCCGGTTGACCGCCATGGCGAGCACCCGGCCGGTGCCCGGCTCGACCGCGGCGATCGGCAGGGCGCGCTTGTTGCCGTACCCGTAGACGCTGGTGGCCTGCTTCTGCGCGGTCTGCTGGATCTTCGGGTCGAGGGTGCTGACCACGGTGTAGCCGCCCCGGCGCAGCGCCTGCTCGCGCTCCTTGACCGTGTCCCCGAAGGCCGGCTGGGCGAGCCACCACTGCCGCAGGTAGTCGCAGAAGAAGCCCCAGTCGTCGTGGCCCGTGGCGGTCGCGGTGCAGCCGTTGGGCTGAGCGGTCGGGTGCAGGGCGAGGGTCTCCGCCTTGGCCGCGGCCGCCTGCTGGGCGGTGATCGCGCCGGTCTCGGCCATCGAGTCGAGCACGTACCCCCGCCGGGCGAGCGCCTGGTCCTTGTCGCCGTCGATCGGGCTGTACTCGTCGGGCGACTGGACCAGGCCGGCGAGCAGGGCCGCCTCGCCCAGGGTCAGGTCGGCCGGGGCCTTGCCGAAGTAGCGCTGGCTGGCCGCGGCGACGCCGTACGCGCCGGAGCCGAAGTACGCGATGTTGAGGTAGCGGTTGAGGATCTCGTCCTTGCTGAGCGTCTTCTCCAGCGCGGTCGCGTACCGGATCTCCTGGAGCTTGCGGCCGACGGTCTGCTCGGTGGCGGCCTGCCGCTCCTCGGCGGTGCGGGTCGGGTCGGTCTTGAGCACGTTGCGGACGTACTGCATGGTCAGCGTGGAGCCGCCCTGCTCGGTGCCGCCGCCCTTGACGTTGGCGACCAGGGCGCGGGCGATGCCCCGCAGGTCGGCGCCGCCGTGCGAGTAGAAGCGGCGGTCCTCGGCCGCGATGATCGCCTGGCGCATCACCGGGGCGATCTCGGCCAGCGGCACGTCGGTGCGGTTGACGTCGTAGAACGTGGTGATCAGGGTCTCGCCGTCGTTGGCGTAGAGGTAGGAGCGCTGCGGCTGCGCGGGGGTGCGCAGCGCGTCGGGCAGCTCCGCGTACGCGCCGAGGCCGGCCTGGGCCGCGAACCCGCCGAGCAGGCCGCCGGGGAGCGCGGCGACCGCGAGGACGAGCCCGGCGAGGACGCCGGCGAGCAGCACGGTGAAGAGCCGCGACAGCGGCGTCCGGGGAGACGGCATGGACCCCAGGATTACCGCGAATACGGCGATTCGACCACCCCGCCAGGCAACTGTCAGTTACCTCACGGCAACCTCCCAGCGAACGTCAGCCCGTCGATCATGAGGTTGACGGCGA
>NZ_JBSSLX010000106.1:0-18552 GCF_053890995.1 Micromonospora sp. I033
CAGGCCAACGCCATCGCCCGGGTGTGGGCGGTGCGGAGTTCGGCGAGGGCGGAGGCGACGCCGTGCAGCAGGTCGGTGGCCTCGGTGAGGCGGGCGGCCGACGCGTCCTCCATGCTCGGGTGCGCGTCCTCGGCCACGTAGCCGGCGGCCGCCACCACGAGCCGCTCGTACGCGGCCACCCCACCCTCCAGCTGACCCACCAGCGTGGCGTGCGCCTCGGCGAGCGACCCGCGGGCCTCGGCCGGGGCGAGCTTCAGGGCGCGTTCCACGCCGGCCACCCGGTTGGCCAGGTCGCGCAGGGAGCGGTCGGCTTCGGCCGCCTCGCGGACCGCCGGCTCGGCCAGCCCGGTGAGCCGGCCGGCCAGCCCGGCCAGGGTCAGCGCCGCCCGGTCCAGCCGCGCCCACGCCTCGGCGGCGGTGGTGCCGCGCAGGGCGAAGCGGGAACGGACCCGGCGTACCTCGGCGAGGACGCCGGGGCCCACGGGCAGCCGCTCGACGGCGGCGACCAGCCGGGCGCGGGAGCGGGCGGCGGCCTCGGCCGGGTCGAGGGCCGGCGGGGCCGGCACGGCGGCGAGGACGCGCAGGTCCACCCAGCGCCAGGCGGCGACGGCGATCGCGCTGCCCGCGGCGCCGGCCCAGGCCGCGTCGGGCAGGCCCAGCCCGGCGTACGGGGTCAGCACGGCGGCCGCGCCGCCCAGCCCACCGGCCAGGACGCTCCAGCGCCGCGCCGACCGGCGCAACCTGCGCAGCCGGCGGAAGTGCCGCGCCCGCTCGTCCACCATCGGTCTCCCCCGTCCCCTAGCTCGTGGTGCTCTCCCCGGTGCCGCGCTCCCGGCTCATGTTGGCCCGGATCTCGTCGAGCCGGGCGGCCGCCGGGTCGGCGGGCTGCCCCACCCCGGGGCGCTCCTGCCGGCCGCCGAGCTGCTCGCCGGCCATGCTCGACCGGATCTGCTCCAGTCTCGCCGATCCGGCCGAGTCGAGGGTCGCCTTCTGGATCTCCAGCATCCGGCCCTCGACGGAGTTGCCGGCCAGTTCGGCCCGGCCCATCGCGTCGGCGTAGCGGCGCTCGATCCGGTCCCGGACCTCGTTGAGGGACGGGGTGCTGGCGGGAGCGGTGAGCGCCGACATCGACTCCAGCGAGCGGGCCACGGTCTCCTGCATCTTGGCCTGCTCGAGCTGGCTGAGCAGCTTGGTGCGCTCGGCCAGCTTCTGCTGGAGGATCATCGAGTTGTTCTCGACCGCCTTGCGGGCCTGCGCGGCCGCGCCGAGCGCCTGGTCGTGCAGGGTCTTGAGGTCCTCCGTCGCCTGCTCGGCGGAGACCAGCTGGGTGGCGAGCAGCTGCGCGGACTGCTCGTAGCGCCCGGCCTCGGTCTCCTCGCCGCGGCCCCGGGCCTGGTCGGCCAGGACCAGGGCCTGCCGGGCGTTGGCCTGGAGCTGCTCGACCTCGGTCATCTGCCGGGACAGCTTCATCTCCAGCTGGCGCTGGTTGCCGATCACCGCGGCCGCCTGCTGGACCAGCGCCTGGTGCTGCCGCTGGGCCTCCTCGATGGCCTGCTGGATCTGCACCTTCGGATCGGCGTGCTCGTCGATCTTCGCGCCGAAGAGCGCCATCAGGTATTTCCAACCCTTGACGAACGGGTTCGCCATCTCCGCCTTGTCCCCTCAGTAGCGTCGCGTCGCCTCGACCGGGGTCGACCGGGGAGTCGCGCGGTGTGCCTCCATCGTCCCAGGCGGACGCCAACACGGCACCCGTACGACCCTGATCAACACTACGACGGGGGCGCCACCGGTGCCCATCGCGCGGCGGGCGGGATCAGGCGGCGCAGACCACGTCGCGGTCGGCGGGGCGGACCCGGGTGCTGCGCAGGGTCGCCTTGAGCGGCGAGTCCTGGCGGACCTGGACGGCCACCGAGCCGTCGGAGGTGACCTGCCGGACCCCCCGGTTGGTCGCCTTGCGCACCGCCGCCGGTGCGACCGGCGTGGGCTCGACCTGCTCGTCGGCCACCGGGACCAGCACCCCGGGCATCTGCTCGGCGAGCGCGACCGTGTCGCTGACCTCGCGCAGCAGCTCGGAGAGGCGGGCGCCGAGCGCGTCGCAGATCGCGGCCAGCAGCTCGCTGGAGGGTTCCTTCTGGCCGCGCTCGATCTCGGAGAGGTAACCGAGGCTGACGTTGGCGGCGGAGGAGACCTCGCGGAGGGTGCGGTGCTGCCCCTGCCGGCGCGCCCGCAGTGCGTCACCGATCACTCGGCGTAGCAGGACCATCGCACCTCCCCCTGGACGGGACAACCATCTCCGGCCGGCGTGCCGTGCCGGGCGCGGCGGACCGCCCCGGCGCCGGCAGTCGCCCGGAGCCTTCCCGCAACCGTACCCGTTGGCCGCCCCGACGACATCCCACCCCGCCTCTCCAATCCTGCGGAACCGGCCGTGCGGGCCGGCCGGCGGCCCCGGGCCGGCACGCCCGCGGTCGGGCGTGTCGCGGCCGGGATCACCGGTGGCCGGCCCCGGCCCGGTCGGCGGCGTCCGCCTCGTCCGTGGATTCCGCCTCGTCGGCCTTGACGGCGGCGTGGATCTGCTCGGCCAGCAGGCGCAGCGCCTCGATCACCGCCGCCGAGCGGATGTGGTCCCGGCCACCGTCGAGGCGCAGCTCGCGTACCTCGGTGCCGCCGGGCCCGGCCGCCGCCACGTAGACCAGGCCGACCGGCTTGCCGTCCTGCGGCTCCGGCCCGGCGACGCCGGTGGTGGCCAGCCCCCAGTCGGCGCCGCAGCGCCGTCGCCCGCCCTCGGCGAGGGCGGCGGCCACGTCCGGATCGACGGGCCCGCGCTCGGCCAGCAGGTCCTCCGGTACGCCGGCCAGCTCCGACTTCAACTCGGTGGCGTAGACCACCAGACCGCCCTGAAAGATCCCACTCACCCCGGCGATCTCCACGATCGCGGCGGAGAGCAGCCCGCCGGTCAACGACTCGACGGTGGCCAGCGTCTCCCCGCGCTCGTGCAGGCTGTGCACCACCGAGGCCGCCGGACTGCCGGCGGGCCGCTCGTGATTCGCATCCGTCCCCATGCCGGCCCTCTCTTCCCGCACCGCCGCGACCTACTCATCCCGCGGACGGATTCACCGATCATGAGGTTATCGCCGGCGACGCCGCACCGGCCGGAGTCAGCGGGTGGGGCGGCGCAGGCGGAGGGCCTGGGCGATGTAGTCGAAGCCGGTGACCACGGTGACCACCACGGCCGCGCCCATGATCCAGGGACCGACGGGGGCCAGCGCGTCGGGCATCGGCCAGAGGTACCAGGTGATCGCGAGGATCTGGAGGGCCGTCTTGATCTTGCCGCCGCGGCTGGCCGCGATCACGCCGTGCCGGATCACCCAGAAGCGCAGCGCGGTGATGCCCAGCTCGCGGGCGAGGATCACCACGGTCACCCACCAGGGCAGCCGGTCGTACCAGGAGAGCAGCACCAGGGCGGCGCCGGTGAGCGCCTTGTCGGCGATCGGGTCGGCCACCTTGCCGAGCGAGGTGACCAGCCCGAAGCGACGGGCGATCCAGCCGTCCACCAGGTCGGTCGCCGAGGCGACCACGAAGATCAGGCAGGCCGCCATGCGCCAGCCGGCGTGGCTCATCGCGGAGGCGACCACGGTGACCGCGAAGACCGGGACCAGCACCAGCCGCACCGCGGTCAGCACGTTCGCCGCGTTCAGCAGGGGCACCGGGGCCGCCACCGTCGACTCCGCCCCGGTCATGTCCGGCACCACCCCACGTGGCTCCCCCGTTCTGTCCGGGCCCGCCGTCACCGTGCCGCGCCGGGCGCCGCCGAGATCATCTCATCCGGTACGGCGACCAGGTCGACACCCTCGGTCGCGGTGACCGTGGCCCGGACCAGGTCGCCGGGGCGCAGGGCGGCCAGGTCCACACCGCCGCCCTGCGGGGCGACCAGGGTGGTCGAGCCGTCGACCTCGGGCGCCTGGTGGGCGGCCCGCCCCTCGACCACACCGTCGGCGACCGAGTCGACAAGCACCTCCACCGTCGAGCCGAGACGCTCCTCGGCCCGCTGCGAGCAGAGCTCGTCGGCGAGCGCGGCGAGCTTGTCGTAGCGCCGCTTGATCGTCGCGGCGGACACCTTGCCGGGCAGGCCGGCGGCCTCGGTGCCGTCCTCGTCGCTGTAGTCGAACACGCCGATCGCGTCGAGGCGCGCCTCGGTGAGGAACCGGACCAGCTCGGCCACGTCCTGCTTGGTCTCGCCGGGGAAGCCGACGATGAAGTTGCTGCGCGCGCCCGCCGCCGGCGCCAGCTCCCGGGCCGAGGCGAGCAGCTCCAGGAACCGGTCGGTGGAGCCGAACCGGCGCATCCGGCGCAGCACCGGCTCGCTGGAGTGCTGGAACGACAGGTCGAAGTAGGCGGCCACGCCCGGCGTGGTCGCGATCACCTCGACCAGGCCGGGCCGGGTCTCGGCGGGCTGGAGGTAGCTGGCCCGCACCCGCACGATCCCGTCGATCGCGGCGAGCTGCGGCAGCAGCTTCTCCAGGGCCCGGGGGTCGCCCAGGTCCTTGCCGTAGGAGGTCGAGTTCTCGCTGACCAGCACCAGCTCGCGGACGCCGGTCTTGGCCAGCCACTCCGCCTCGGCGAGCAGCTCGTCCGGGGTGCGCGAGACGAACGCCCCGCGGAACGCCGGGATGGCACAGAACGCGCAGCGCCGGTCGCAGCCGCTGGCCAGCTTGAGCGAGGCCACCGGCCCGGTGTCGAGCCGGTGCCGCAGCACCTGCCGCAGGTGCGCCGGGGTGTGCTCGTCGGCCTCGGCGGCGACCCGGGTCGGGGTGCCGTGGCCGGGCAGCGACACCGCCGCCTCCCGGCGCTTGACCGGGGTGAGCGGCAGCAGCTCGCGCCGGTCGCGCGGGGTGTGCGCGTCAAGCGCCTCGCCGGCCACCACGGCGTCCAGCCGGGCCGCGATGTCCGGATAGTCGTCGAAGCTGAGCACCGCCTGCGCCTCGGGGAGGCTGTCGGCCAGCTCGCGGCCGTAGCGCTCGGCCATGCAGCCGGCGGCGACCACCTTGGCGCCGGTGTCGGCGGCGGCCAGCAGCGTCTGGATCGAGTCCTGCTTGGCCTTCTCCACGAACCCGCAGGTGTTCACGACCACCACGTCGGCGCCCTCGCCGTCGGTGGTCACCTGCCAGCCGTCGGCGTGCAGCCGGGCGGCCAGCTCCTCCGAGTCGACCTCGTTACGGGCGCAGCCCAGGGTCAGCAGGGCGACGCGACGGCCGTCAACAGGAGAGGAGGAGGTGGCAGACACCATCCGAGGGTACCGGGCGGCGGCGGGAACCCCACGGCGGCGGGCCGCCGGCATCGACCGGCTCACACCGAGCCGCGGGTCAGCGGGCCGCCGCGCCGACCCGGGCCAGGCGGTCGAGGAGGAAGACCTCCGTGCCGGCCAGGCCGGTGGAGCAGAAGACCGAGATCTGGTCCGCGCCGGTCCGCCCCGGGACCGCCCCGGCCAGCACCGCGCCCAGGTCGCGCAGCCGGTCCGCGTACGGCTCGACGGCGGCGAGCATCGGCGGGGCGTACGCGGCCGCCTGCGCGGGCGAGTCGGTGACCAGCAGGTCGGCGGCGTCCAGCAGGTCGGGCCCGAACTCGTGCCGGTCGACCTGCTTGAAGCCGACCGTGTTGACGTGGGTGCCGGGGGCGAGGTCGGCGGCGGCCAGCACCGGGCAGGTGCTGGTGGTGGCGAGCACCACGAGGTCCCGGTCGCGCACCGCCGCGGCGGCCGAGTCGACCGCGCGGGCCGGCACGCCCAGTTCGGCCCGGACCCGGGCGGCGAACGCCTCGCGGCGGGCCGCCGAGCGGCTGTGCACGGTCACCTCGCGCAGCGGGCGGACCGCGGCGGCGGCCCAGACCTGGGTCCACGCCTGGCGGCCGGAGCCCACCACGCCGAGGGTGGCCGCGTCGGGGCGGGCCAACGCGTCCACGGCCACCCCGCCGAGCCCTCCGGTACGCCGCGAACCCAGTTCCTCGCCGACCGCGATGGCGCGTACCGCACCGGTGGCGGCGTCGTGCAGCACCACGAGCTGCCCGCTCTCCGGGTGCCCGAACGTGTCGTACGAGCGGAAGCCGTACCACTCGCCGGTGAGGTGCCCGGCCGTGAGCACCATCCGGCCCCCGCCGAGCGGGGCGGACGCCCGGGGCGGGGCGATGAGCCGGCCCTCGTACGCGGCCAGCAGCGCGTCCCGCATGGCGGCGACGGTGAGCGGAGCGTCCACGGCGGCGGCGACGTCCTCGTCGGAGAAGAGCACGGTCATGCCGACCATCGTGCAACCTGAAGTTCACGTGAACTCCAGCCATGGTGGGATTCGTCACCGCGGCGGCCCGCCGGCCCCGGCGGTGCTAGCGTCGGCCTCGGTGGCCCCGCGCCACCCCGGACGAGTGGTGGGCGTACCCGGTCAGGCCAAGACGCCCCGCGTGACCGCCCGTCCCGGCCCCGGTGGCCGGGCCCGTCCCGTCAGAGGTGACCCATGGCCTGGCTCGTGCTGGTGCTCTCCGGACTGCTGGAGACCGCGTGGGCGATCGCCCTCGACCGCAGCGCCGGCTTCACCCGCCCGCTCCCCTCCGCGGTCTTCGCCGTGACGCTGGTGGCCAGCATGGCCGGCCTGGCGTACGCGCTGCGCGACATCCCGGTCGGCACCGGCTACGCCGTCTGGGTCGGCATCGGGGCGGTCGGCACCGCCCTGGTCGGGATGGTGGCGCTGGGCGAGTCGGCCAGCCTGCCCCGGATCGCCTGCCTGCTGCTGGTGGTCGCCGGCGTGGTCGGCCTCAAGATCTACCACTGAGCCCCTCGGGGCCGGCCCGACGTCCCGTTTGGACGCGGTGCCGTCGCGGGTATCCCCTCCTCGCTCCACTCGAGAGGAACCCACTGACGGAGGACATCATGGCCGACATGCCCGCCACCACCCGCCCTCGCGGCAACGCCGCCCGGATCTGCACCATCCTCGGTTTCGTCTTCGCCGCCATCGCCATCTTCGTGCCGTTCCTCGGCCTGGTCGGGCTGATCCTCGGCATCGTCGGCGCGGTGCTCGGCGACAAGCCGCTCGGCTGGTACGCCGCCGCGGCGAGCGTCGCCGGCGCCGTCCTCGGCTACATCATCGCCGCCGCGATCCTGAACTCCTGACCGCACCGCCAGCACGACGAGGGCCCGCCGGATGCCGGCGGGCCCTCGTCGCGTGCTCGTCCGGTCTACTCCTCGCCGCCGCGCAGGCCGGCCAGGACCTCCTCCAGCTCGTCCGGCTTGACCAGCACGTCGCGCGCCTTGGACCCCTCGGACGGGCCGACCACGCCCCGGGTCTCCATGAGGTCCATGAGCCGGCCCGCCTTGGCGAAGCCGACCCGCAGCTTGCGCTGGAGCATCGAGGTCGAGCCGAACTGCGACGTGACCACCAGCTCCACCGCCTGCACCAGCAGGTCCAGGTCGTCGCCGATGTCCTCGTCGATCTTCTTCTTGCTGTCCTGCGCGACCGTCAGCACGTCCGGCCGGAAGTCCGGCTCGCGCTGGTCCTTGCAGAACTTCACCACGTCGTGGATCTCGCGCTCGGTCACCCAGGCGCCCTGGATCCGGACCGGCTTCGACGCGCCCATCGGCAGGAACAGCCCGTCGCCGCGGCCGAGCAGCTTCTCCGCGCCGGGCTGGTCGAGGATGACCCGGGAGTCCGCCAGCGACGAGGTCGCGAAGGCGAGCCGGGACGGCACGTTCGCCTTGATCAGGCCGGTCACCACGTCGACCGAGGGACGCTGCGTGGCCAGGACCAGGTGGATGCCGGCGGCCCGGGCCAACTGGGTGATCCGGACGACGGAGTCCTCCACGTCGCGCGGCGCGACCATCATGAGGTCCGCCAGCTCGTCGACGATCACCAGCAGGTACGGGTAGGGCCGCATCTCCCGCTCGCTGCCCGGCGGCGCCTTGATCTCGCCGTTGCGCACCTTGCGGTTGAAGTCGTCGATGTGCCGGACCCCGTTGGCGGCGAGGTCGTCGTAGCGCATGTCCATCTCGCGGACGACCCACTCCAGCGAGTCGGCCGCCTTCTTCGGGTTGGTCACGATCGGGGTGACCAGGTGCGGGATGCCCTCGTAGCCGGTCATCTCGACCCGCTTCGGGTCGATCAGCAGCAGCCGCACCTCGTCCGGGGTGGCCCGGGTGAGGATCGAGACCAGCAGCGAGTTCAGGCAGGACGACTTGCCCGCGCCGGTCGCGCCGGCGATCAGGATGTGCGGCATCTTGGCCAGGTTGGCCACCACGTAGCCGCCCTCGATGTCCTTGCCGAGCGCCACCACCATCGGGTGGTGGTCGCTGGTGGCGGCCCGCGAGCGGAGCACGTCGCCGAGCGCCACGTTCTCCGGGTCGGTGTTCGGGATCTCCACGCCGACCGCGCTCTTGCCCGGGATGGGGCTGAGGATCCGCACGTCCGGCGACTTCACGGCGTAGGCGATGTTGCGGGAGAGCTGGGTGATCCGCTCCACCTTGACGCCCGGACCCAGCTCGACCTCGTAGCGGGTGACCGTCGGGCCGCGGGTGAAGCCGGTGACCGCGGCGTCCACGTCGAACTGCTCGAAGACGCCGGTCAGCGCGGCGATGACCTCGTCGTTGGCCTTGCTCCGGGTCTTCGGCGCGGCCCCGCTGCCCAGCATGTTGGCCGGCGGCAGGGTGTAGTCGCCGGCCAGCCCGGTGAGCGCGAGCTGCTCGGCCCGGGTGGGCAGCGGCGAGTGCTCCGGCGGCTCGACCGGCTTGCGGCTGGCCGGCACCCGCTTGCGCGGCAGCACCAGGGTGTCCTGGAGGTCGACACCGGCCAGGTCGTCGTCGTCCGGGTCCAGCGGGTCCACCGGCGGCGGGAGGCGCTTGGCCGCCCGCTTGCGGGCCGGCTTCGTCGCCTCGGCCTCGGCCTCCTCGGCGTCGGGCGGCGGGACCGGGGCGGCCCGCAGCCCGAGCCGCTCCGGGATCTTGTTGATCGGGGTGGCGGTGACCACCAGCAGGCCGAAGAGCAGCAGGAGGAGCAGCAGCGGCATGGCCACCCAGGCGGTGACCGCCGACTTGAGCAGGTCGCCCACGCCGGCGCCGAGCAGGCCGCCCGCGTAGTCCCGCTGGACCTCGTCGACCGGGTCCTGTCCGATGTGCAGCATGGCCGCCGTGGCGAGCAGCATGGAGCCCCAGCCGACCAGGCCGCGCCCGCGGTGCTCGGGATCGGCCGGGGTGCGCATCAGCCGCCAGGCGCCCACCATGAGCAGCACCGGGAGCACGATGGCGATGGCCCCGACGAAGAGGCGCACGGTGTCCGCGAGGTGCCGGCCCACCGGCCCCGCGCCGCCGGACCAGATGCCCACCGCGGTGAGGATGGCCAGGCCGAACAGGAGCAGCCCGGCACCGTCGCGGCGGTGCTCCGGGTCCAGGTCGCGGGTGGTGGCGGCCTGCCGGCCGGCGGCCCGGAACGCCCAGCCCACGCAATGCGCCAGCCCCATCCACAGGGCGCCCAGCGCGCGGCCGAGGAACGCCGCCGGGCTCGGCCCGGGCGCCGGACGCCGCCGGGCGGTCGCCCGGGTGGCCTTCTTGGCCGGCTGGCGGGCACGGCTGTTCGTGGTCCCGCGCGGCGACGCGCCGCGCCGCCGGCTCGCCTGAGAGGTACGGCCCGCCATAGAGTCACCGTAACGGCGGGACCCGGCAGATCGCCGCTTTTCCGGGTCGTGTCCGCGCGTCGCGGCCCGGATCCGCCGCCGTTTGTGTTATTCGCCTCAGAAGGGATGCCCTCATGGCGTCGCCGGAGATCGAGGACGGTCCGGACGGCCCCCTGGCCGGACACCCGCAGACGCTGCGACCGCTGACCGGCGAGCTGATCGCCGCCGTGCTGGCCAACCGGGGGTACGCGGTGGCCGTGGACGCCGACGGCGACCTGGTGGGCCGCTGGGACCAGAGCCTCATCTGGTTCTTCCGCCGCGGCGCCGCCGGGGAACTGCTCCAGGTGCGCACCGTCGCGGCGCACCGGTTCGGCATCGAGCGGGTGCCCGACCTGTACGCCTTCTGCAACGCCTGGAACCACGACCGGCTCTGGCCCAAGGCGTTCGTGCACGTCGGCGACGACGGGCTGGCCCAGGTCTGCGGCGAGGTGACCACCGACCTGGAGCGCGGCGTCACCCCGCACCAGCTCGACCAGCTCGTCGACTGCGGCGTCACCACCGGCTGCCAGCTCGCCGCCGCCGTGGCGGACCTGCCCGGCGGGACGGTCCGGTGACCACCTTCCGCGACCGAGGGCTGGCCGACGCGCTCGCCGACGCCCGGGACCTGCCCGACGGCGAGGCCCGCTGCGCCGAGCTGGAACGGATCGCCGCCCGGGCCGACGCCACCGGCGACCCGCGTACCGCGCTGGCGGCACGGTTCGCGCTGGTCGAGGCCTACCTGCACCTCGGCGAGCGGTGGCGGATGGTGGATCCGGTGCGCCGCTGCGTGGCCACGGTGGACCGGCGGCCCGGGCTGCTCGACGGCCACCCCGGCGAGACCGAGCGGCTGCGCCGGCACCAGCGGCAGGCCGTGGAGGCGCTCTTCGGCACCCCCCGGGTGGCCCTGGACCAGGCCCGCTCCCTGTTGGACGATCTCGCCGACCGGCTGGGCCCGGACGCGGAGCCGGTGGCCGAGCTGCGCTGCCGGCTGGCCGACCACCTCGGCGACGAGCCGACCGCCCGCCGGGAGTACGACCGCTGGTCCGCCGGCGACCCGTCCGGCCCGGTGTCCGGCTGTGCCGGCTGCGCCCCGGCCCGCCGCGCCGAGCTGCTGGCCGGCTGGGGCGAACCGGTGGCCGCCCTGGCCGTGCTGGGGCCGGCGCTCGACGGCGAGCCGGGCTGCACCGACCAGCCGGAGCGGGCCCTCGCCGCGGGGCTGCTGCCCTGGCTGCGCGCCGGCGAGGCGGCGCGTGCCGCCCGGGCGCACGTGCGGGCGTACCGGCGGCACCGCCGGGAGCGGGCAGCGTTTCCGCAGCTCGCCGCGCACCTGCGGTTCTGCGCGCTGGGCGGGCACCTGGCGCACGGGCTGGACGTGCTGGCCGAGCAGCTGCCCCGGCTGGACCACCCGGCCGACGACCTCTCCGCCATGGAGTTCGCCGCGGCCGGCGCGCTGCTGTGCGGGCTGGCCGTCGAGGCCGGTCTCGGCGGGCGGCGGGTCCACCGCCCCGGGCACGGGCCGCGGCCGGCCGCCGAGGTGGACGTGCGGACGCTCGGCGCCCAGCTCCAGGCCCTCGCCATCGCGCTGGCCGGCAGCTTCGACGCCCGCAACGGCACCGGCCACCAGTCCGGCCGGATCGCGTCCTGGCTGGCCGAGCGACCGCTCGCCGAGCCGGTGCCGCTGCCCGACGAGGACGACGTGGGGCCCGACGACGACCCGGCCGAGCCCGGTCCGCCCGGCGAGGAAGAGGTCGCCCCCCTGAGCCTGCGGATGCTCACGGCCGCCCTCGACGCGCGCGGGGACGCGTACACGATGGAGCCGGACGGCACCGTGGCGGGGCGCTGGGGCGAGGCGGTGGTCCAGTTCCGCCGGCTCGGTGAGCAGGGCGAGGTGCTGCACGCCCGGGTCGTGGCGCTGCGCCGGCTGCCGGCCGACCGCCGCGCCGAGGCGTACGCGTTCTGCAACGCCTGGAACCACGACCGGCTGCTGCCGGCGGCGTACGTGCACGACCCGGGCGACGGGACGCTGCTGCTGGCCGCCGACGTCACCACCGACCTGGCCTACGGGGTGGCCCCGGCGCAGCTCGTCGTTCTGGTCACCGCGGCGGTCAGCACCGGGGCCGCGTACGCCGAGGCGGTCGCCGCGCTGCCCTGATCCCCGGACGCGGCGCGGCCCCCGGCCACCGGGCGGTGGTGGACGGGGGCCGCGGTCCGGTGCCGCCGGGGATCGACCCGGCGGCGGCTCAGCGGGCGGAGAACGCCAGGGTGTACTCGCCGGAGCCGGCCAGCCCGACCACCCGGTAGCGGTAGGCGCCGGCCGGGGTGTCGGCGGTCAGCCGGGCGAGCCCGTCGGCGCTGTCGGCGCGGGCCACGGTGCGGAACGCGGTGCCGGTGAAGCGTTGCAGCTCCAGCACTACCCGGGCGTCCGCCGGCGCGGACACGCACGCCTCCTGGGCGCCGCCGGACACCCGGAAGAACCGGCCGTCCGGCTGGACCTGGGCCCGCCCGGCGGCGATCCGGCCGGTCCGGCTCACCTGCCCGGTGCAGGCCGTCGCGTCGTCGGCCGGCGGGGTGGCCGGCGCGCTGCTCGCCGGCGGCGCGGTGGACCCGCCCCCGGCCGGCGGCGCGGAGGGGGCCGGCTGGCCGCCCGCGGTGACCAGGGTCAGGTTGTTGCGCTGGAGGATCTCGTTGACCGGCTGGAAGAAGGTGATCCCACCGCGCGTGCAGTCGCCGGAGCCGCCGGAGGTGACGCCCTGCGCCTGGTCGCCGGAGAGCCAGGCGCCACCCGAGTCGCCCGGCTCGGCGCAGACGTTCGTCCGGGTCAGCCCGGTGACCGTCCCCTCCGGATAGTTGACCGTGGCGTTCTTGGCCTGGATCACCCCGCAGCGGGTGCCGGTGGTCGAGCCGGAGCGGCACACGGAGGCGCCCACCGGGGCCTCGGCGGAGCCGTTCACCGGCACCGTGCCGCCGTTGAAGTCGTTGACCACGCCCTGTGGCGTCCACTGGCCGTTGACCTCGACGACCGCCCAGTCGTCGCCGGGGAACGAGGACGCGGCGAAGGTGCCCTGGGCGACCCGGTTCGCGCCGGCGGTCCGGTCCCCCGGCCGGCCGCAGTGCCCGGCCGTGACGAAGCCGCCGACCACCGAGAAGCCGACCGAGCAGCGGCCGGCGCCGTTGATGAAGTACGCGTCGCCGCCCCGCACGTCGAACAGCGGGCGGGGCGCCTCGTCGGCGGTCTTCACCCGCACCGCGCCGGCGGGCACGCCGCTGGCCTCGGCGAACCGGCGGCCGGCCGCCTCGGCGCCGGGCCGGGCGACCACCACCACCGAGTTGGTGGGCACGTCGACGTACCAGCCGGCGACGTCCGGGGTCGCCTCGCCGCCGGCCGCGTCGAGGCGGGTCTTCACCGCGTCCAGCTCGGCGACCCCGCGGTCGACCCGCTTCGGCACCGCCCCGGCGGCGGTCACCCGGGCCGCCTGCGCCGGATCGGCCACCGCCACGTTGAGCGTCGCGCCGTCGGCGCCGAGCCAGCTGCCGCCGTAGTCGGCGCCCAGCTCGGTACGGAGTTTCGTGACCGTGCCCGACGCCCACCGCTCGGTCTTCAGCCGCCGGGCCGCCTGGTCCCGGGTGAGCGAGAGGTCGCGGCTCAGCGCGTCCAGCACCTCGGGCGCGACGCCGTCGGACGCCGCCGGGGCGGTCCGCCGGGCCGTCGGGTTCTCGCCGGCGAAGGACGGCAGGGTCACCGCCGCCGCCGTGCCCGCCGCCGCCACCAGTACGCCGATGGCTGTCATCCGTCTGCGGTCCATCCGCCACGCTCCTCCCGGCCGGCGCGGGGTACGCCTGCCGGAGCGGTATACGGAGACGGACGCCGATCGGTTGAACGGATCCGGTCAGGATCGGCGGAGTGTGGCGGGACGGCTTCGGGGCGTACCCGGGAACGGCGACGCCGGCCCACCGCGGACGGTGGACCGGCGTGCGGACCCTACGACGGTCAGACCTCGACGACCGTCGGCACGATCATCGGCCGGCGGCGGTACGCGTCGTTGACCCAGCGCCCGACGGTGCGCCGGACGATCTGCTGGAGCTGGTGCGGGTCGGTGATGCCGTCCGCGGCGGCCCGGTTCAGTGCCTCGGTGACCAGCGGGATGACCGGGCTGAACGCCTCCGGGTCCTCGGAGAACCCCTTCGCCGAGAGGGTCGGCCCGCCGACCACCTTGCCGGTGACCGAGTCGACCACCACGGTGGTGGCGATGAAGCCGCCGTCGCCGAGGATCCGGCGCTCGGTGAGCAGCGACTCGCTGACGTCGCCGACCGCGAGGCCGTCGACGTAGACGTACCGGCTCTTCACGTGGCCGACCAGGCTGGCCCGCCCGTCGACCAGGTCGACGACGTCGCCGTCCTCGCAGAGCACCACCCGGTCCGGCGCCACGCCGGACTCGATGCCCAGGCGGGCGTGCGCCCGCAGGTGCCGCCATTCGCCGTGCACCGGCATGAGGTTGCTCGGGCGGGTGACGTTGAGCAGGTAGAGCAGCTCGCCGGCCGGGGCGTGACCCGAGACGTGCACCTTCGCCACGTCCTTGTGGATCACGGTCGCGCCGGCCCGGGCCAGCCGGTTGATCACCCGGTAGACCGAGGTCTCGTTGCCGGGCACCAGCGAGGAGGCCAGCACCACGGTGTCACCGGGGGCGATGGTGATGTGCCGGTGGTCGCCGCTGGCCATCCGGCCCAGCGCGCTCATCGGCTCGCCCTGCGAGCCGGTGGACATCAGCACGATCTGCTCGGGCGGCAGCGTGGTGGCCTCCTCCAGCCCGACCACCAGGCCCGGCGGGATGTTCAGCAGGCCCAGGTCGCGCGCGATGCCCATGTTGCGCACCATCGACCGGCCGATCAGCGCCACCTTGCGGCCGTGCTCGACCGCCGAGTCGAAGACCTGCTGCACGCGGTGCACGTGCGAGGCGAACGAGGCCACGATGATCCGGCCGCGGGCCTTGGCGAAGATCGAGTCGAGCACCGGCCCGATCTCCCGCTCCGGGGTGACGAAGCCGGGGATCTCCGCGTTGGTGGAGTCCGAGAGCAGCAGGTCCACGCCCTCGGCGCCGAGCCGGGCGAAGCCGGCCAGGTCGGTGATCCGGCCGTCCAGCGGGAGCTGGTCCATCTTGAAGTCGCCGGTGTGCAGCACCAGGCCGGCGGGGGTGCGGATGGCCACCGCGAGCGCGTCGGGGATCGAGTGGTTCACGGCGAAGAACTCGCACTCGAACGGGCCGAGCCGCTCGCGCCGCCCCTCGGCGACGGTCAGCGTGTAGGGCTGGATCCGCCGCTCGGCCAGCTTGGCCTCGACCAGGGCCAGGGTGAACTGCGAGCCGACCAGCGGGATGTCCGGCTTGTGGGCGAGCAGGTACGGCACCGCGCCGATGTGGTCCTCATGGCCGTGGGTGAGCACGATCGCCTGCACGTCGCCGAGCCGGTCCAGGATCGGGCCGAAGTCGGGCAGGATCAGATCCACGCCCGGCTGCTCGACGTCGGGGAAGAGCACCCCGCAGTCGACGATCAGCAGCTTTCCGTCGTACTCGAAGACCGTCATGTTCCGGCCGATGGCGCCGAGTCCGCCGAGCGGGATGATCCGCAGGCCGCCTTCCGGCAGCGGCGGGGGCAGCTCACCCTCGATGTGCGCCTCGGTCACGCGTCACCTCATTCTGCGACGCCGTCGCGCGGCGTCCGTCGTGTCGTTCGATCATTCGGGCAGGGGCAGGCCCGCCGCGGCGCAGTCGGCGCGCAGCTGGGCCAGTTCGTCGCCGGTGGCGTCCACCAGCGGCGGGCGGACCGGGCCGGCCGGCAGCCCCTTGGCCGCCAGGCCGGCCTTCACCAGGATCACGCCCTGGGTCCGGAAGATGCCGGTGTACAGCGGCAGCAGCCGCCGGTGCAGGGCGAGCGCGGCGGCGGTGTCGCCCGCCTCGTACGCCTCGATCATCTGCTTGGTCTGCACGCCGGTGAAGTGCGTGGAGGTGCCGACCACGCCGACCGAGCCGACCGCCAGGGCGGGCAGGGTCAGCGCGTCCTCGCCGCTGTAGTAGGCCAGGTCGCTGCGGGCCAGCACCCAGGAGGTGGCGGTGAGGTCGCCCTTGGCGTCCTTGACCGCGACGATCCGGCCGTGCTCGGCCAGCTTCACCAGCGTGTCGGTGGCGATCGCCGTGCCGGTCCGGTGCGGGATGTCGTACAGCATGATCGGCAGCCCGCTGGCGTCGGCGACCGCGGTGAAGTGGCGCAGCAGCCCGGCCTGCGGCGGCTTGTTGTAGTACGGCGTGACCACGAGCAGGCCGTGCGCACCGGCCTTCTCCGCCTGCGCGGCCAGCTCGATGGTGTGCCGGGTGTCGTTGGTGCCCACCCCGGCGAGGATCCGGGCCCGGTCGCCGACCGCCTCCGCGACGACGCGGATCAGCGCCTCCTGCTCCGCGTCGGTGGTGGTCGGCGACTCACCCGTGGTGCCGTTGAGCACCAGCGCGTCGTTGCCCTGCTCGTCGACGAGGTGGCTGGCGAGCCGTACCGCGCCGTCGAGGTCGAGCGACCCGTCGGCGGTGAACGGGGTCACCATGGCCGTGATCAGTCGCCCGAACGGGCGCGACGCGCCCCGGTCCGGGGCGGCAGGGAGGTCGTGCGTCATGTTCACAACCTAGCGGACGACCACCGGGGCCCCGGCGGCGAAGGGCGACGACTCACTCGGCGTGCGGAGACGCCGCCACCTCGGTGCCGTCGGGCAGCGTGGAGATCACGAAGTCGGCGAAGACGTTCGGCGCGACCCCCTGGAGCTGCCGCAGGCACTCCACGGCCAGCTCGCGGATCTCCACGTCGGCGTGCTCGGTGGCCCGCATCTTGATGAAGTGCCGCCAGGCCCGGTAGTTGCCGGTCACCACGATCCGGGTCTCGGTGGCGTTGGGCAGCACCGCGCGGGCCGCCTGCCGGGCCTGCTTGCGGCGCAGCGTCGGGTTGGGCTCGTCGGTGAACCGGGCCTCCAGCCCCTCCAGCAGCTCGGTGTACGCCCGCACCGCCGCCTCGCTGGCCTCGACGAACTTCTTGTGCAGCTCCGGGTCCTCGGCGATCACCGCCGGCTCGACCATGGCCGCGTCCCGCTCCGGCACGTAGCGCTGGGAGAGCTGGGAGTAGGAGAAGTGCCGGTGCCGGATCAGCTCGTGGGTGAAGGAGCGGGACACCCCGCTGAAGTAGAAGCTCACCGAGCCGTGCTCCAGCACCGAGAGGTGCCCCACGTCGAGGATGTGTGCCAGGTAGCCGGCGTTCGTGGCGGTGGCCGGGTTCGGCTTCTTCCAGCTCTGGTAGCAGGCCCGGCCGGCGAACTCGGCCAGCGCCTGACCGCCCTCCGCGTCGGTCGACCACGGCACGTCGTCCGGGGCCTGGAACTGGGTCCACGCGATCAGCTTGACCTGGGGCTGCACCATCTCCGGCATTCCTGCGACTGTAGTGGCCCCTGCGCCGGCCGCGAAAGTTGGGCGCGCGGACGTGAACCAGCGCACCAGCGGCGAATCTTGGACACTTCCCGTCCGCCGCGAACGCCAAGTGTCCAAGATCTCCGCGGGCACCCGGTGGTGCGGCCCGGCGGTCCGGCCCGGCGGCGTGGCCGTCCGGCCAGGGGCTGGGGTGGCCCGGCGGCGGTGGCGGTCCGGCCGGGGCCGGGTTACCCGCGGCGGCCTGTCGAGCTGAGTCGGTGGTGACATCACCGCCCGACGTCCGACGCAATCGTGCTGTTCGCCGAGCGCTGCGAAGTCGTCGAGCACTGCGGCGAGCGTGCAGCAGCGGGATCTTGGCGAGTTTCCGTGCGGAGCGAACAGCAACTCGCCAAGATCAGAAACAGCGACCGGGCGAGGTTGTTGACGAAGCGAGGACCCGCGTGGCGGGTCAGCGCGGGAGGGCGCGCACCCAGCGCCGACCGTGACATCACCGACGACTCAGCTCGAAAGGCACCGGGCCGTAGGAGGAGGGGGCGTGCACAGCCGCGGACCGTGACATCGGCGACGACTCAGCTCGAAAGGCACCGGCCGTAGGGCAGCGACACGGCCGGGCGGGTCAAGAGCCGGCCGGGACGGCTTGCCCGACCCGTTCCCCCGGGCGCCGGTCGGCCGCACGTGGTCAACTCCAGCTCGGCGAGATGGCGGTATCGACGCCGGTCCGACACCGCCCAGCTCAGCCGAGCGGCGTCACCCGTGGGGCGTGGTGCGGGCGTCGCGCCGACTCGCGGCGGGCAGCCCGGCACCGGTCAGACGTAGAGCGAGGTGAACGGGGCCCAGGGCAGGTTGCGGGCCACCGAGAAGGCGAGCCAGAGGGCCAGGAAGCCGCCGATCACCTTGGGGCTGAACCGCAGCTCCGGCAGCCGCCAGCCGAACGCCCGGTTCCCCGCCCAGCTGACGAAGAGCCAGGCCAGGAAGGGCAGCGAGAAGACGAAGAGGAAGTGGTGCCGCGCGGCGGCGGGCAGGTCGGCGTGCAGCACGTACCAGAGGGCGCGGGTGCCGCCGCAGCCCGGGCAGTCCAGCCCGGTGGTGAGCTTGAGCAGGCAGGTCGGCCGGGCGGCCGGGTCGCTGTGGGTGGGGTCGCTGAGCAGCGCATAGGCCATGCCCAGACCGACGCAGCCGAGCGCCGCGAGGGGCACCGCCCAGCGCGGGGCGCGGGCGTGCAGCCGCAGCACCAGGCGGGTGAACCGGTCCGGCTCGACCGCCGGGTAGGTAACTCCGGCGGGCCAACTCTCCGGCCCGGCAGAGTGCGGCCCGTAATGGGCGTGCGGCCCTTCGGCGTGCGCGGCGCGCTCCGCGTGCACCCCAGCGGCGACGGCGTGCGGCGCGGTGACGGCGCCGGGCAGCCCGTTGGCGGATGGCG
>NZ_JBSSLX010000107.1:0-18545 GCF_053890995.1 Micromonospora sp. I033
GCCCTTCGGGGTGGCCCTGACTGCGTTTTCCAGGCAATGTCGCCGGTGCCCCGAGGGGCGCCGGCGGGTTCAGCGGTGCTGGATGGCCTCGCGCAGCTGGCGGAACAGCGCCGCGGACTCGTCCACCGTTCGGCCCGGGAACATCGCCATCACCACGCTGCCGTGGTCGGCCCAGCCGCAGACCGCGAAGTCCCCGCCGTCACCGCTCGTCGTACCGCACTTCATGACGCCGCCCAGGGCGCCGGCGTCGACCTCGCGCAGCCCGGTGACCTTGCCGGTCTCGTCGGCCATCAGCCCGAAGAGGCTGTCCAGGTCCCGCTCCGGCTGCCACAGCAGGGTGGTGCCACCGAAGAGGAGCACCGACCGCTTGGCGTCCGCCGGGTCGGTGTAGACGGTGCCGAAGCCGCGGTCCAACTCGATGTCGGCGGCGAAGCCGTCGCGCAGGTAATCCGCGGTGCTGCGGGCCCGTTCGCTGTCGTCCCGGGTGAGCCCGGCCACCGTGGCCGGCGTGCTCAGCTCGGTGTCCTTCTGGGCCAGCACCCGCCAGCCGCCCAGGCCGAGCGCCCCGGCCCCCGCCAGGCCGACCACCAGCGCGGCCGCCAGCGCGATCTTCCGCCGCCGCGAGGCGGGGCGTCGCTCGGGCTCCAGCGCCGGGTCGCGGCGGCTCAGCCGGATCGGCTCATCGGTCAGGTCGACCGGCTCGGGATCGCCGTCGACCGGCCGCTCGGTGAGGTGCGCGTCGGACATGTTCGCCACCGTACGCGAACTAACAGGTGGCGCACGTCGGGTCCCCGAAAGCGCTCCGTAGACTTTCAGGGTGACCGAGAGACTGGATGCCCGACGCCCCGACGCCCCGACCCTTGCCGGCCAGTACCAGCCCGGCGAGGTAGAGCAGCGACGGTACGAGCAGTGGGTAGCCGCCGGCCACTTCCGGGCGTCGGCGGACAGCGACAAGCCGCCCTTCACCATCGTCATCCCGCCGCCGAACGTCACCGGCTCGTTGCACATGGGCCACGCCTTCGAGCACACCCTCATGGACGCGCTCAACCGGCGTAAGCGGATGCAGGGCTACGAGGCGCTCTGGCTGCCCGGCATGGACCACGCCGGCATCGCCACCCAGAACCTGGTCGAGCGGCAGCTCGCCGGTGAGGGGCTGTCCCGGCACGACCTGGGCCGGGAGAAGTTCGTCGAGCGGGTCTGGCAGTGGAAGGCGGAGTCCGGCGGCGCCATCCTCGGCCAGATGCGCCGCCTCGGTGACGCGGTCGACTGGGACCGCGAGCGCTTCACCATGGACGAGGGCCTGTCCCGGGCGGTCCAGACCATGTTCAAGAAGCTCTTCGACGACGGGCTCATCTACCGGGCCAACCGGATCATCAACTGGTGCCCGCGCTGCCTCACCGCGCTCTCCGACATCGAGGTCGAGCACACCGACGACGAGGGTGAGCTGATCTCGATCCGCTACAGCGACGAGGTCGTGGTGGCCACCACCCGGGCCGAGACCATGCTCGGCGACACCGCTGTCGCGGTGCACCCGGACGACGAGCGCTACCGGCACCTCATCGGCACCGAGGTGTCCCTGCCGCTCACCGACCGGCGGATCCCGATCGTGGGCGACGAGCACGTCGACCCGAGCTTCGGCACCGGCATGGTGAAGGTGACCCCGGCGCACGACCCGAACGACTTCGAGATCGGCCAGCGGCACGACCTGCCGCAGCTGACGATCATGGACGAGCGCGGCATCATCACGGCGCCGGGCCCGTTCCAGGGCCTCGACCGGTACGAGGCGCGCCCGGCGATCGTGGCGGCGCTGCGCGAGCAGGGCCTGATCGTCGCCGAGAAGCGGCCGTACGTGCACGCCGTGGGGCACTGCTCCCGGTGCAAGACCACCGTCGAGCCGCGGCTGTCGCTGCAGTGGTTCGTCAACACCGCCCCGCTGGCCAAGGCGGCCGGTGACGCGGTGCGCGACGGCCGGGTGAAGATCGAGCCGGCCGAGCTGGCCAAGCGCTACTTCGCCTGGGTCGACAACATGCACGACTGGTGCATCTCCCGGCAGCTCTGGTGGGGCCACCGCATCCCGGTCTGGTACGGCCCGAGCGGCGAGATCGTCTGCGTCGGACCGGACGAGGAGCCGCCGACCGGCGAGGGCTGGCGGCAGGACGAGGACGTCCTGGACACCTGGTTCTCCAGCGGCCTCTGGCCGTTCTCCACCCTCGGCTGGCCGGAGCGCACCCCCGACCTGGCGAAGTTCTACCCGACCAGCGTGCTGGTCACCGGCTACGACATCCTCTTCTTCTGGGTCGCCCGGATGATGATGTTCGGCCTCTACGCCATGGACGGCGTGCAGCCGTTCGACGTGGTCGCCCTGCACGGCATGGTCCGCGACGAGCACGGCAAGAAGATGTCGAAGTCGTTCGGCAACGTGGTGGACCCGCTGGACTGGATCGACCGGTTCGGCGCCGACGCCACCCGGTTCACGCTGGCCCGGGGCGCCAACCCGGGTCAGGACGTGCCGGTCAGCGAGGAGTGGTGCCAGGGCTCCCGGAACTTCTGCAACAAGCTCTGGAACGCCACCCGGTTCGCGCTGCTGAACGGCGCGCACACCGACGGGCCGCTGCCGGCCGCGAGCGAGCTGTCGACCGTCGACCGGTGGATCCTGTCCCGGCTGGCGCACGTCACCGCCGAGGTGGACGAGCAGTTCGAGGCGTACGAGTTCGCCAAGGTCTGCGACCTGCTCTACCACTTCGCCTGGGACGACGTCTGCGACTGGTACGTGGAGCTGAGCAAGCCGGTGCTCGCCGAGGGCGGGCCGGCCGCCGACGCCACCCGCCGGGTGCTCGGGCACGTGCTGGACCAGCTGCTGCGGCTGCTGCACCCGGTGATCCCGTTCGTCACCGACGAGCTGTGGACCGCGCTGACCGGCGGCGGGACGGTGATGACCGCCGACTGGCCGGCGGCCGACCGTACCCTCGTGGACGACGCCGCGGAGGTCGAGGTCGGCACCCTCCAGCGGGTGGTGACCGAGATCCGGCGGTTCCGTTCGGACCAGGGGCTGCGCCCGACGCAGCGGGTGGCGGCCCGGCTCGACGGCCTGGCCGGCGCGGGCATCGCCGCGCACGAGCCGCTGGTCCGCTCGCTGGTCCGGCTCGACGCGCCCGGCGACGACTTCCAGGCCAGCGCCACCCTGGCCATGCCGGGCGAGGTCAGCGTCGCCCTGGACACCCGCGGCTCGATCGACGTGGCCGCCGAGCGCGCCCGACTGACCAAGGACCGGGCCGCCGCCGAGAAGGAGGCCGCGCAGGCGCAGGCGAAGCTGGGCAACCCGGCGTTCGTCGGCAAGGCGCCCGAGCCGGTGGTCGCCAAGATCCGCGAGCGGCTGGCGGTGGCCGAGGCGGACCTGGTCCGGATCGACGCCGCCCTGGAGGCGCTTCCCTCGTGACCGACCGCACCGAATTCGCCGAGGTGGAGGCCGCGCTCAACGCGCGCGGCTTCACCCGCATGCACTTCGAGCTGGAGAAGATCGAGAGCCTGCTCGACCTGCTCGGCAGCCCGCAGCGGGCGTACCCGTCGATCCACCTGACCGGCACCAACGGCAAGACCTCGACGGCCCGCATGATCGACTCGCTGCTGCGGGCGTTCGGGCTGCACACCGGCCGCTACACCAGCCCGCACCTGGAGACCGTCCGGGAGCGGATCAGCCTGGACGGCGAGCCGGTCAGCGAGGACCGCTTCGTGGCCACGTACCGCGAGGTGGCGCCGCTCGCGGAGCTGGTCGACCAGCGGTTCGACGAGCCGCTGACCTACTTCGACCTGACCACCGCGCTGGCCTTCGCCACCTTCGCCGACGCTCCCGTGGACGTCGCCGTGGTGGAGGTGGGGCTGGGCGGCGCCGAGGACGCCACCAACGTGATCCAGGCCGGGGTCGCGGTGATCACCCCGATCGGGCTGGACCACACCGAGTGGCTCGGCGACACCATCGAGGACATCGCGCTGCACAAGGCGGGCATCATCCACTCCGGCGCCACCGTGATCGCGGCGGCCCAGGAGGAGGAGGCCGCCCGGCCGATCCTGGAGCGGTGCGCCGAGGTGGGCGCGACCGTCGCGCGGGAGGGGGCCGAGTTCGGCGTGCTTCGCCGGGCGGTCGCCGTCGGCGGCCAGGTGCTCACCATCCAGGGCCTCGGCGGGGTGTACGAGGAGATCTTCATCCCGCTGCACGGCGCCCACCAGGCCCAGAACGCCGCCGTGGCGCTGGCCGCGGTGGAGGCGTTCCTCGGTGCGGGCGCGCGGCGGCAGCTCGACATCGAGGCGGTCCGGGAGGGCTTCGCCGCGGCCAGCTCGCCGGGGCGGCTGGAGAAGGTGCGCACCGCCCCGACGATCCTGCTCGACGGCGCGCACAACCCGCACGGGATGGCCGCCACCGTCACCGCGCTCCAGGAGGAGTTCGCGTTCAGCAAGCTGGTCGGTGTGCTCGCCGTGCTCGGCGACAAGGACGCGGCCAGCCTGCTGGAGCTGCTGGAGCCGGTGCTCGACTCGCTCGTGGTCACCGCGAACAGCTCGCCCCGGGCGATGCCCGTCGACGAGCTGGCCGGGCTGGCCCGGGAGGTCTTCGGGCCGGACCGGGTGCAGGTGGCCGAGGAGATGCCGGACGCCATCGAGGCGGCCGTCGCCGAGGCCGAGTCCGACGTGCCGGGCGAGCTGGCCGGGGTGGGCGTGCTGATCACCGGATCGGTGGTGACCGTGGCCGACGCCCGCCGGCTGCTCAAGCGATGACCGGCCCGGTGGACGAGCGCCCGCCGAACGAGGCGGAGCAGCCGGGACCGCGGCGCTCCGGGCTGCGCAACCCCGACAAGGCGGTGCGCGGCCTCGGCGCCGGCACGCTCGCCCTGGAGGCACTGGTGCTGCTGCTGGCCATCCAGCCGATCCGGGTGGTCGGTGGCGACCTGAGCGGCGCGGCCGTCGCCGCGATCGTCGCGCTGGCGGTCGCCTGCGTGCTGCTGGCCGGTCAGATGAAGCGGTCGTGGGCCTGGCCCGCCGGCACGGTCGTCCAGGGCCTGCTGCTGCTCGCCGGGCTGCTGCACTGGTCGCTGTTCGTGCTCGGCGTCATCTTCGCCCTGGTGTGGGCGTACGCGCTGCACGTGCGGCGGGTCATCCTCGGCTGAGCGCTCAGGCGTCGGCCAGGGTGCGCCACTGGGTGAGCGCGACGCCGTGCCCGTCCGGGTCGCGGAAGGCGGCCGCCCACACCTCCAGCTTGGTGCCCCGGTTGACCACCCGCGGGGCGTACGTGAACCGGACGCCGCTCCCGCGCAGCCGCTCGTAGGCCGCCTGGATGTCATCGACCTCCAGGTTGACGTGGACCAGTCGGCGGCTGATCGGGGCGGCACCGGTCACCCGGCGCAGCACGAGGCGGGTCGGCCCGGAGGCGAGGACGGCGTTGCCCTCGCCCCGGTCCAGCTCCGTGAAGCCGAGGTCCCGGTAGAAGCCCAGGGACCGGTCCAGGTCGGTGACGAGCAGGGTGATGCCCACCCCGCTGATCGGGCTGGCGACCTCGGCCGGCTCCTCGTCGCCGGCCGGGCCGAAGATGGCCTCGTCCAGCTCCTCCGCGGTGGGCCGCGCCTCGCCGGACGGCTCGTCCAGCGGCACGTCGATCGGATCCACCGCGACGGTCTCGAACCGCTCCTCGGCGGGCGGGCGGGGCGCCGGGGCCCGGCGGGGGAGCGGGCCGCCCGTGGCCGGCTCGACCAGCTGCCCCTCCAGCACGACCCCGCCGCCGGGGCGCTGGTGCAGCACCACCGGCTCGCGCTCCTCCGGCAGCACGGTGAGGTCGTCGAGGAGCGGGTCCGGCGCGGGCGGGAAGTCGTCGCGGAAGTCGTCCTCCGGGACGCGGTCGGCCCACGGCGGCGCCTCCTGCCCGATCAGCACCTCGTCGACCGGGCTCGGGTCGGCGAACTCCGGCGGGAGGTCGGCCACCGCGGCGGCCGTCTCGGCGTGGGTGGGCACCTCGTCCCAGAGGACGCGGACGTGCCGCTGGTCGTCCAGGGCGACCCGGACCGGGAGCGCCTGGCCCAGCGACGGCCACTTGGCGACCGGGACCCGCGGCTCGATGATCTTCTTGGACCGGGGCGGCAGGCCGGGCGCGTCGATCACCAGTTGCAGCTCGCAGCGGCCGAAGGCGTACTGGGTGGGCGGCTCGGAGGCGCTGTGCACGTGACCCAGCCCGACCACCCAGGTGCGGCCGCCGCCGCGGACCGTGGCCAGGGCGATGGCCAGCACCAACAGGGCGACCCCGAGCGCCACGATCGCCCAGCTCGTCATGCCCAGCCCGAACAGGATCACGAACGTGGCCACGGTGCCCAGCACCGCGCCGATCAGCTTGCGTACCGGCGCGATGGGTCGGTTCCCGCCATTCGCCACAGTGGACCTCCCAGGGGTTCCAGGGCCAGGCTAGGCCGCCGCGGCGAGCCAGGGAAGCAGCAGCCGCCGCGCCGGCGCCGGGACCGGGTCGCTACGCTGACCGTACCCAGCCCGACCCGGTTCCGCGCACAGGAGGAAACCAGCGTGTCCAGCAGCAGCCCGGACGAGCGGACGCTCGTACTGATCAAGCCCGACGCGGTCCGCCGCGGGCTGGTGGGGGAGATCCTCGCCCGTTTCGAGCGCAAGGGCCTGCGGATCGACGCGCTGGTGACCCGCACCATGGACGGCGACTTCGCCGACCAGCACTACGCCGAGCACGTGGACAAGCCGTTCTACCCGCCGCTGAAGGCGTTCATGACCGGCGGCCCGCTGGTCGCCCTGGTGCTCTCCGGCGACCAGGTGATCGAGGTGGTCCGCGGGATGATCGGCAGCACCGACGGCCGCAAGGCCGCGGCCGGCACGATCCGCGGCGAATTCTCCCTCTCCAACCGGGAGAACCTGGTGCACGCGTCCGACTCGGTGGACAGCGCCAAGCGCGAGATCGCCCTCTGGTTCCCCGAGCTGGTCTGACCCGGCTCCGACGGCCCCGGTCCCGCGCGTGCGGGCCGGGGCCGTGGCGCGTGCTCAGCCGGGCAGGCGGGTCAGCTTGTCCGGGTTGCCGATCAGGTAGAAGCCGGTGATCCGGCCGTCGGCGGCGGCCACCGAGAGCGCGTAGCGGGCGCCGGACGGCAGGTGCAGCAGCAGCGCCGGCGTGCCGTTGAGCTCGATCGGGGCGCCCCGGACGCCCGGGTGGCGGCGGTGGTACAGGCCGGTGAAGAAGCGGGCGATGCGGTCCGCGCCGTACACCGGGTTGCGGGCCGCGGCGACCCGGCCGCCACCGTCGTTCCAGGCGGTGGCGTCGGCGGCGACCAGGCCGGTCAGCCGGGCCAGGTCGCCGTCGCGCGCCGCGGCCAGGAAGGCGTCGAGGAGGCGCCGCTGCTCCGCCGCCCCGGCGGTGAACCGCCGCCGGCCCTCGGCGATCCGGGCGACCGCGCGGTGGTGCAGCTGCCGGCAGTCCGCCGCGGACCGGTCCAGCAGGTCGCCGATCTCGGCGTACGGCAGGGCGAAGGCGGTGTGCAGCACGTACACCGCGCGCTCCGGCGGGGTGAGCCGTTCCAGCAGGTGCAGCAGCGCCGTGGAGAGCGTCTCCCGCTGCTCGACCGTCTCCAGCGGGCCGAACGGGGACGGGTCGGTCGGCACCGGCTCGGGCAGCCAGGGCCCGACGTACGTCTCCCGGGCGGCCTGCCGGGCCCGCAGCCGGTCCACGGCCAGCCGGGTGACCACCCGGGACAGGTAGCGGCGCGGCTCGGCCACGCTGTCCCGGTCGGCGGCCAGCCAGCGCAGGTACGCCTCCTGGAGCACGTCCTCGGCGTCGTGCAGGCTGCCCAGCAGGCGGTACGCCAGCCCGAGCAGCATCGGCCGGTGCGCGGTGAGCGCACCGGCCGCCTGCGTCGCCGCCGAGGGAGAGGTCACACCTCGACCGGCGGCTGGGTACGGGTGCTCACCGAGATCCGGTTCCACACGTTGATTGTGGCGATCGCGACCAGCAGGTCGGCCAGTTCCTTCTCCGACCAGACCTTCGCGGCCTCGTCCCACACGTCGTCCGGCACGCCGTGCTCGCCGAGGCGGGTCACCGCGTCGGTCAGCGCCAGCGCGGCCCGCTCCCGCTCGTCGAAGAAGGGCGCCTCCCGCCACGCCGCGACGGCGAACAGCCGCCGGCTGGACTCGCCCGCCCCCAGCGCGTCCCGGCTGTGCATGTCCACGCAGAACGAGCAGCCGTTCAACATCGACGCCCGCAGCTTGACCAGCTCCAGCACGGTGTGGTCCACGTTCTTCTGGACGTACTTCTCCAGGCCGAACACCGCCTGGTACGCCTCCGGCACCACCGCCGCCATGTTCATCCGGCTCATCGCCGCCTCCTTCTGTCGTCGGTACGCCCACACGACGGATCGGGGCCGGTGCGGTGTGACGGTGCGGGGGTGTGACGGTGGTCATGGGGAGCGGTGGTGGGTCAGAGGGTGTCCAGGGAGGCTCGGCGGCGGGACTCGGCTTCGAAGAGCCTGAGGAGGGCGGCGGCGAGGATCGCGTAGCCGAGGCCGACCGCCGCCTCGGCGGCGAGTGCCGGTGCGGCCGCCGCGAGGCCCTCGCCGGTCGCCAGTTGGCGGGCGGCCCGGGCGGCGTGGGTGATCGGCAGGCACTCGCCCACCGCGCGCATCCAGCCGGGCAGCCCGGCCGCGGGCACGTTCACGCCGGTGAGCAGGAGCAGCAGCGCCACCGAGACGTTGGAGACCACCCAGACGTCCCGGAACCGCAGCCCCAGCGCGCCCAGGGTGAGGCCGAAGAACCCGCACGCCAGCGCGGCCACCGCCAGGGTCAGCAGCAGCGCCGGCAGGGCCCCCGGCGGCACCCGCAGCCCGAGCAGGAGCGCGCCGACGGTCAGCGTGCTCGCCGCGATGAGCAGGCCGTTCCCGGCGTACGGGAGGACCCGGCCGAGGAAGACGGCGGTGCGGCTGCGCGGGGAGAGCAGCACGTGCCCGAGGGTGCCGAAGCGCCGCTCGTTGGCGACGGCCATGGTGCCGCCGAAGACGCAGGAGAGCGAGGCGGCGAGGACCGCGTTGCCGACGACGTAGAAGCGGTCGTCGGCGACCCCGAGCTGCCGCCCCAGGTACGCGAAGAAGAGCAGCTGGAAGATCGGACCCACCAGCAGCGAGCCGACGAACATCGCCGGGGTGGTCCAGTTGAACAGGGCCCGGTAGGCGATCACGCCGCCGGTGCCGATGAGCCGGAAGAGTGCCATCGTTGTTCTCCTCAGGCCAGCGCGAGGGTCGCCGCGGCGCGGGCCCGTCGCTCGACGTGGGTCATCATCAGGGCGCCGGCGGCCAGGCAGCCGAGGCTGATCGCCAGGCAGATGCCCAGGGACGGCCAGACCGGGCCGCCGCTGGCCGCCTCGTGCACCGCCCGGGCGCCCCACGTGGTGGGCAGCGCGGCGGCGATCGGGCCGGTCCAGCCGGGCAGCACGGTGAGCGGCACCAGCATCCCGGAGACCAGCCAGATCGGGTACTCCAGCGTGTTGGCCAGCGCGTTGGCGTTGCGCATCAGCACGAACGTGCTGGCGAGCAGCAGGCCGAACATGCCCAGGGCGAGCACGCAGCCGGGAGCCGCGACCAGGAAGCGCAGCGGGTGCGCGAAGGTCAGCGGCACGCCGTAGAGCAGCCGGCCCCAGAGCAGGGTGGCGAGCATGGCGTAGGTGCCGGTGACCGCGGTGGACAGGGTGATCGGGAAGATCACCAGCGCGGGCGGGCGCGGCGCCAGCATGAGCATCTCCAGGGTGCCCTGCCAGCGCTGGTTCTGGATGGCGCCGCCGGAGCCGAAGAGCACCGACGACCAGACGCCCATCAGCCCGGCGCCGACCGCGGCCTCCAGCAGCCGGCCGGGCTCGCCGCCGGCCCGGAAGAGGTACACCGCCAGGGTCGCCTGCACCACCGGCACGATCAGCGCGGTGGCGATCTCGAACGGGGAGCGGCTGAGCTGCTTGGTGTGCAGCAGCGCCCCCACCCCGATCATGCGGAGCAGGCTCACGCGGCCACCGCCTCGACCGGGCGGGCCGGGGTGTCGACCCGGTTGACGATCGCCACGTACGCGTCCTCGAGGGTGGGCTGGCGGGCGGCGACCCGTCCGAGCCGTACGCCGTCCAGCTCGCGCAGCACGTCGGCCTGCACGTCCACCCCCGCGTCGGACTGCACGGTCAGCACCTGCGCCGCGCCGGTGACCGTCACACTCGCCTCGCGCACCCCGGGCAGGGCGTGGACGGCGGCGAGCTGGGCGTCGGTCACCCCGTACGCCTCGACCTCCAGCACCTGCCGGCCGTCGGCGTGCCGCCGCAGCTCGGCCGGCGTGCCGAGGGCCTGGATGGCGCCGTTGGCGATCACCGCGATCCGGTCGCACAGCTCGTCCGCCTCGGCCATGTAGTGCGTGGTCAGCAGCACGGTGGTGCCGGTGGCGGCCAGGGCGGCGACGGTCTGCCGCAGTTCCCGCGCGGCCACCGGGTCCACCCCGATGGACGGCTCGTCGAGGAAGAGCACCTTCGGCCGGTGCAGCAGGCCCCGGGCGATGTGCAGCCGTTGCCGCATGCCCCGGGAGTAGCCCTCCACCCGCTCGTGCTCCCTGCCGTCGAGGTGGACCAGCGCCAGCAGCTCGGCGATGCGGCGCTTCTGCTCCCGCCCCGGCACCCTGTACAGCTCGGCGAAGTAGCGCAGGTTGTCGAGGGCGGAGAGCCGGTCGTAGAGGCCCCGGTCGCCGCCGAAGACGTACCCGATCCGCCGGCGTACCTCCCGGGTCTCGGTGACCACGTCGTGGCCGCCGACCCGGGCGGTGCCGGCGGTCGGGATGAGCAGCGTGTTCAGCAGCTTGATGGTCGTGGTCTTGCCGGCGCCGTTCGGTCCGAGCAGGCCGAACAGCTCCCCGTTGCCGACCGTCAGGTCGACGCCGCGGACCGCCTCCACCTCCCGGCGCCGGGGTCGGAACCATCCCGTTCGGCTGCGGTAGGTGCGGCGCAGCCCGGTCGCCTCGATCGCGTACTCGCTCATGGCGGCGAATCTAGGGACGGCGGGCGGCCCGGCGAAACGAATTCGGCAGCCGCCGAATCCTCAGGCGGAGGCGGTGGCCGGGTCCGCGCCGATTAGGGTGACCAGGGCCAGGCCGGCGGGTTCCAGGCCGTACAGGACCCGGCGGCCCACCCGGCGGCGGTGCACCACCCCGGCCGCGAGCAGCGCGGCGAGGTGCTCGGAGACGGTGCTCGGCGCCAGCCCCAGGGTGGCGGCCAGCCCGGCGGTGGTGGCCGGCCGGGTCAGCGCCCGCAGCACCTGGGCCCGGCCCCGGCCGACGAGCACCGCCAGCCGGTCGGGCCCCGAGGCCTCCGGCGCGGCGGCGCCGGCCGGCCGGTCCGCCAGCAGGACCGCGCCGCGGGCCTGGTAGGAGACGGCGATGATCTCGGGGTGGTCGGTGGAGTGGGTGAGCGCGCCCCGGGAGAAGATCAGCGGGATCAGCAGCAGCCGCTGGTCGACCGCCTTGAAGCTCCGCTCCGAGGGCTTGACCAGGCTGAGCACCGGCCGTTCCCAGCGGACCCGCTCGTGCAGGTCGGCGAGGAGCGCGTCCGGGCCGTCGGCGGCCAGCGCCCGCGCCCGGTGCAGCACCTCCTCGTCCAGGGCCGCCCGCATCGCCGGCCACCACGGCGCGAGCGCCGCGTCCCAGTACGCCTGGATGCCGTCGGCGAGCCGGTCCAGCGCCGCCTGCCGGTCGGTGACGAACGGGCGCAGCCAGTCCGGCAGGTCGTCCGGGTCGTGGTAGCGGGGGATCTGCTCGGCGATCACCTCGGCGGGGGTGGCCCGCAGCGCGGCCAGCTCCTCCTCGATGGTCGGGCTGGCGCTGGGCGGCACCGGGCCGAGGAAGTCCGGGTACCACGGGCCGGTCCGGGTGTAGAGCAGCGCCGGGGCGGTCGCGGGCCGCTCGGCGAGCACCCGCCAGGCGTGCCGGGCCCAGCCGGTGTACGGCCAGGGCGCCTCGTCCCGGTAGCGCTCCAGGAGGTAGAGGCTGCACTTGGCCTCCCAGAGCGGGCTGGTGGCGATCCGGGTACGGGTCAGCGTGGGCTCGTCCAACTCGATCCGGATCACCCGGGCAGCCTAGCCCCGCGGGCCGGGTCGACCCGGGCCGATACTCGGCGGCGGGCCACCCGCCCGGTCGAGTACGCTTGACGGCACACAGGCGACGACCCGGCCATCACCGGCGAGCCTCCGGAAGAACAGCCGGGTGACCGGCCCAGTAGAACCGGACGGGACCGGCCCGTCACAGCCGGCCAACGAGCGGGCGGTCGCACCTCGACCGCCAAGCGGGGTGGTACCGCGGGCCCGGCCCGGGGCGCCGGTCACGGCGTACCGGAAGGGGTTCGTCCTCGCAGACCCACACGGACATGTGAGCTGCTGAGGAGAGCGACCCCCGATGGCCTATCCGTTGCACGACCCGACCGCCGCCGGCGTCCCGGCGAGCCCGGACCTGCCCGCGGTCGAGCGCCGGGTCCTGGAGCACTGGACGGCCGACAAGACCTTCGAGGCCAGCGTCGAGGCGCGTCCCGCCGGGGAGGACGGGAAGAACGAGTTCGTCTTCTACGACGGCCCGCCCTTCGCCAACGGCCTGCCGCACTACGGCCACCTCTTCACCGGGTACGTCAAGGACGTGGTGCCGCGCTACCAGACCATGCGCGGCCGGCACGTCGAGCGCCGGTTCGGCTGGGACTGCCACGGCCTGCCGGCCGAGGTGGTGGCCGAGAAGCAGCTCGGCATCACCACCAAGGCGGAGATCCTCGACCTCGGCGTGGCCCGGTTCAACGAGGCCTGCCGCACCTCGGTGCTGGAGTTCACCCAGGACTGGGAGCGGTACGTCACCCGGCAGGCCCGCTGGGTCGACTTCGCCAACGACTACAAGACGCTCGACCTGGACTACATGGAGAGCGTCATGTGGGCCTTCCGGACCCTGCACGACAAGGGTCTGGTCTACGAGGGCTTCCGCGTGCTGGCGTACTGCTGGCGGTGCGAGACCCCGCTGTCGAACACCGAGACCCGGATGGACGACGTCTACAAGGACCGGCACGACCCGACGCTGACCGTCTGGTTCGAGCTGACCGCGGACGAGTCGGCCCCCGAGCCGGTGCGCGGCCCGGTGCGGCTCGGCGTCTGGACCACCACGCCGTGGACCCTGCCGTCGAACCTGGCGCTCGCCGTCGGCCCGGACATCGAGTACGCGGTGCTGGAGCGCGACGGGCAGCGGTATGTCGTCGGTGCGGCACGGCTCGGCGCGTACGCCAAGGAGCTGGAGGGGTACGAGCAGGTCGGCACCGTGTACGGCCGGGACCTGGTCGGGCGCCGCTACACCCCGCTCTACGACTTCCTGGTCGAGCAGGCCGGCGAGAACGCCTACCAGGTGCTCGGCGCGGAGTTCGTCACGACCGAGGACGGCACCGGGATCGTCCACCTGGCCCCGGCCTTCGGCGAGGACGACCAGAACACCTGCAACGCGGCCGGCATCCCGACCGTCGTCACGGTCGACGACCACACCCGGTTCACCGGGCTGGTCCCGCCGTACCAGGGCGAGCAGGTCTTCGACGTGAACAAGCCGGTGATCCGGGAGCTGAAGGAGCGGGGGGTGGTGCTCCGGCAGGACACCTACACCCACTCCTACCCGCACTGCTGGCGCTGCGACACCCCGCTGGTCTACAAGGCGGTCTCCTCCTGGTTCGTCGCGGTCACCCGGTTCAAGGACCGGATGGTCGAGCTGAACCAGCAGATCAACTGGACCCCGGGGCACATCAAGGACGGCTCGTTCGGGAAGTGGCTGGCCAACGCCCGGGACTGGTCGATCAGTCGGAACCGGTTCTGGGGCTCGCCGATCCCGGTGTGGAAGTCCGACGACCCGAACTACCCGCGGGTGGACGTGTACGGCTCGCTGGCCGAGCTGGAGCGGGACTTCGGCGTACGCCTGACCGACCTGCACCGGCCGGCGGTGGACGACCTGGTCCGCCCCAACCCGGACGACCCGACCGGGAAGTCGATGATGCGCCGGGTGCCGGAGGTGCTGGACTGCTGGTTCGAGTCCGGCTCGATGCCGTTCGCCCAGGTGCACTACCCGTTCGAGAACCGCGAGTGGTTCGAGCACCACTACCCGGGTGACTTCATCGTCGAGTACATCGGACAGACCCGCGGCTGGTTCTACACCATGCACGTGCTGGCCACCGCGCTGTTCGACCGGCCGGCGTTCCGCAACTGCCTGAGCCACGGCATCCTGCTCGGCTCCGACGGGCGCAAGATGTCCAAGAGCCTCCGCAACTACCCGGACGTCTACCACGTCTTCGACGCGTACGGGTCGGACGCGATGCGCTGGATGCTGATGTCCTCGCCGGTGCTGCGCGGCGGCGACATGGCGGTGACCGAGACGCTCATCCGGGACGCCGTGCGGCAGGTGCTGCTGCCGCTCTGGAACGTCTGGTACTTCTTCTCGCTCTACGCCAACGCCGACGGCTACACCGCCAAGCGGCGGGTGGACTCCACCCACCTGCTCGACCGGTACGTGCTGGCGAAGACGAACGAGCTGGTGTCGACGGTCCAGGGGCAGCTCGACGCGTACGACATCTCGGGCGCCTGCGCCACCGTCCGGTCCTACCTGGACGCGCTGACCAACTGGTACGTGCGCCGCTCGCGGGACCGGTTCTGGGCGGGCGACGCCGACGCGTTCGACACGCTCTGGACGGTGCTGGAGACGCTCTCCCGGGTGGTGGCGCCGCTGGCGCCGCTGACCGCGGAGGAGATCTGGCGCGGGCTCACCGGCGAACGGTCGGTGCACCTGACCGACTTCCCGTCGGCGGAGGAGTTCCCGGCCGACCACGAGCTGGTGGCCGCCATGGACAACGTCCGGGCGGTCGCGTCGGCGGCGCTGTCGCTGCGCAAGGCCAAGGGGCTGCGGGTCCGGCTGCCGCTGTCGAAGCTGACCGTGGCCTCCCCGGTCGCGGCCCAGCTGCGGCCCTTCGCCGACCTGGTCGCCGACGAGGTCAACGTGAAGGTGGTGGAGTTCTCCGACGAGGTGTCGGCCTACTGCCAGCAGGTGCTGACCGTGGTGCCCCGGGCGCTCGGCCCCCGGGTCGGCAAGGCGGTCCAGCAGGTGATCAAGGCGGTCAAGGCGGGGGAGTGGGAGCTGGTCGACGGCGCCCCGGTCGCCGCCGGCATCACCCTCGCCGAGGGCGAGTACGAGCTGCGCCTGGTCGCGGCCGACGCCGAGCACTCCGCGCCGCTGCCCGGCGGCGAGGGCGTGGTCGTGCTGGACACCGAGGTCACCCCGGAGCTGGCCGCCGAGGGGCTGGCCCGGGACGTGGTCCGGGTGGTGCAGCAGGCCCGCCGGGACGCCGACCTGGACGTCTCGGACCGGATCGTGGTCGCCGTCTCCGCCTCCGAGGAGGTCCGGGCGGCGGTCGCCGCGCACACCGAGTTCGTGGCCCGGGAGGTGCTGGCCGACACGGTCGACTTCGCCGAGGGCCTCGACGGCTTCGCCGGCGAGGTGGGCGAGGGCGAGCGGGTGACGGTGGCCGTCCGGCGGGTATGAGGTCGGGACGGGGTCCGGCGGCGTCCGCGCCGCCGGACCACCCCGCGGACCGCTGACCACCCGATCCGCCGGATGCGGACCCGTCCGCTACCGTGACAGCGCCTGTTCACGTACGACCGCCGGAGGACCCGTGCCCCTGCTCTACACCATCGGCAAGCTCACCGTGGCGCCCGCGCTCCGGTTGGCCTTCCGTCCGCACGTGGAGGGGTTGGAGCACATCCCGGCGACCGGTGGCGCGATCTTCGCGGGCAACCACCTCTCCGTGGCCGACGAGCTGCTGCTCGGCACGGTGGTGCCCCGGCACCTGGCCTTCTGGGCCAAGTCGGAGTACTTCAAGGGCACCGGCGTGAAGGGCGCGTTCTCCAAGTTCGTGCTCACCGGCCTGGGCGCCATCCCCGTCGAGCGGGCCGGCGGCCGGGCGGCGCTGTCCGCGTTCGACGCCGCCATCCCGGTGCTCCAGGCCGGGGACCTGGTGGCCGTCTACCCGGAGGGGACCCGGTCCCCCGACGGGCGGCTCTACCGGGGACGCACCGGCGCGGCCCGGCTGGCGGTCGCCGCCGGAGTGCCGATCATCCCGGTGGGCGTGACCGGCACCGACAAGGCGCAGCCGATCGGCACCCGGGTGCCCCGGCCGGGCCGGGCGGAGATCACCATCCGGTTCGGCAAGCCGCTGGACTTCACCGGCCGGTCGGACGACCGGACGTCGCTGCGGGAGATGACCGACGAGCTGATGGCCGAGATCCAGAAGCTCACCGGCCAGGAGTACGTGCCGCGCTACGCCCCGAAGCGGGCCGAGCCCACCGCCGACCCGACCGTCTGAGGCGTCACGGCGGGTCGCTGCCGCGCCGCCGCTCCTGGGCGACCACCGCGTCCAGGTCGCTGAGGCGGGCCAGCTGCTTCATGGTCCGCGCCATCCGGGCGTTGGCCGGGATCCGGCTGCGGTTGGCGGCCAGGAACGCCCAGTGGCCGGCGGTGAACGGGCAGGCGTCGTCGCCGAGCCGCTTGCGCGGGTCGTAGCGGCAGCCGCCGCAGTAGTCGCTCATCCGGTTGATGTACGCGCCCCCGGCGACGTACGGCTTGGTGGTCATCCGGCCCAGGTCGGCGTACTGGCTCATGCCGACCACGTTGCCGGTCATCACCCACTCGTAGCCGTCCACGAACCGGGTGTGGAACCACTCGACCAGCTCCGCCGGGCGCCAGCCGCGCTGGAGGGCGTAGTTGCCGAGCACCATGAGCCGCGGGATGTGGTGCACCCAGGCCCGGTCGCGGACGCCGGTGAGCACGTCGTTGAGGCAGCGCGCGTCGACCGCGTCCGCGTCCAGGTCACGCCACCAGTCCGGCAGGGAGCGGCGGGCGCCCAGCGCGTTGCTGTCACGCCAGCCCGGCGCGAAGTACCAGTAGGTGTGCCAGATGTAGTCCCGCCAGCCCATCACCTGCCGGATGAAGCCCTCCACCGCGGGCAACGGCGCGCCCTGACTCCGGTACGCCCGCTCGGCGCCCCGGACCGCCTCCATCGGGTCGAGCAGGCCCAGGTTGAACGAGGACGACAGCATGCTGTGCGCCAGCCACGGATCGGTGGAGAGCATGGCGTCCTCGTAGCGGCCGAACGCGGCGAGCCGGTGCCGGAGGAAGTGCCGCAGCCGGGTCGTGGCCTCGCGGTGGGTGGCCGGGAACCGGCGCGGCCCGTCCCGGCCGGCGAACCGGATGCCCTCCCGCGCCCAGCGGTCCAGGTCGGCCCGGACCTCCACGTCGATGTCGTCCTCCTTCGGCATAGACGGCGCGGGCACGTCGAGTCCGCCCCGCTTCGGCGGCGGCTCGCGGTTCTCCGTGTCGAAGCTCCACCGGCCGCCGACCGGATCGCGGCCGTCCAGCAGCACCCCGTGGTGCTCCCGGGCGAACCGGTAGAACGCCTCCATCCGCAGCGCGCCCCGCCGGCCGTCGGCCCAGTCGGCGAAGTCCTCCAGGCTGGTCACGTAGCCCCGGGCCGGCAGCACGGTGACCCCGTCCAGCTCCCGGACGAACGCCAGCGCCCGCCGGGAGGTGGGGTGGCAGACCTCCAGCGGCTCGCGGACCTGCTTCAACGCCTGCCCGTACGTCTCGCCGCGCAGGAAGATCGCCTGGTCGCCCAGCTCGGCGGCGCGGTGCCGGAGCGCGGAGAGGATCAGGTGGGCCTTCTGCCGGTGGTAGACCCGGCGCCGGAAGGCCGCCTTGGACTCGATCAGCAGAACCGGCTGCTGCCGCTCGTCGAGGAAGTGCGGCCCCAGCTGGTCAGCGAAGAGCCAACGCCGCGACATGTCCCGATTGTCACCCCTCGGGCCGATCCGACCCGGCAGGAAGACGGAACCTTTACGTGTTCGATACGTTGCGAACGGTGACGACGGCTCAGGACTGCCGCGGGACGACCACCTTCTGGCGCAGCTCGTCCAGCAGCCGGCCACTGTCCTCCACGGACAGCCGGGTGAAGACGCCGGTGGCCAGGCTGCCGTGGTCGACCGAGGTGCACACCACGACCGTGTCGCCGTCGGCCCGGCCCACCGCGCAGCGCTCGTACCGGCCCCGGACGCCGGTCTCCACCGGCACCGAGGGCGCGAGGTCGTACCGGTCGGTGAGGCGGTCCAGCTCGGCCTGCGCGTCCGACTCCGGGCTCAGCCGGAACCCGGTGCCGCCGAAGAGGGTGACCCGCTTGCCCTCGCTCGTCGTGTAGATCCCGGCGAAGGTGTCCTCGGCGAGCAGGTGTGCCTGGCGTACCTGCCGCTCCAGGTCCGCGGCGGCGGCCCGGCTGCGCTCGTCCTGGCGCAGCCGCATCGAGTCGAGCTGGTCGGGCAGGCTCGCGCTCGCCGGGTACTGGGCGGAGAGCGGCTGGGCCCACCAGAGCGGCACGCCGCAGCAGCAGGCGATGCTGAGCAGCAGCACCCAGGGCCAGCGGCGCCGGCGGCGGACCGGCACGGCCACGTACC
>NZ_JBSSLX010000108.1:0-18473 GCF_053890995.1 Micromonospora sp. I033
CACCGCGGCCCGCTCCGGCAGACCCGCCTTCTTCGTCGCCGCGATGATCGCCTTCGCGTTCGCGACCTGCTCGTCGCTCAGATCAATCTTGGACTGGGCGCCCTGCACACCATGCGGGATCAGCTTGCCGGCATCCGGCTTGTCAGCCTGCACCACCGCCGCCTCCGACAGCCCCGTCACCGGCGCCGCCTCCTGATGATTCAGCGGACCCGCCGCCAGACCACCAGCGAACGCCAGACCAGCAATACCCAGCACACTCTTCCGCAGCATCGTGTTCATGACAGACAGCTCCATTCGGGGGTCGGCGCACACCCCGACCGGGGGGTCGGTTAGCCGGCGTGCGCAAGCACCGTCAGGCGCTCAAGAAGCCTTGGGGGATCATCGGCGCGCGGGGCGGAGCCTCTTCGTCGCGCCGGGACCATGTACAACGACCGGCAGCCCACCATCATTCCGGGGTACGGCACCCACCTCGGCGGGCAGTCCCCGCGGGCTGGCCACCCCGCAGAGCGGGGCGTCCTCCTCGGCCGCGCACGGGGATACAACGACCTCGGCCCGCCCGCCATTCCGCCGTCAGGGTGCCGCCGACCACCCAACAAACCGGACACCCCGCCCACACCGACATCGTCGGTGGAACACCATGGGTGTATCCGGGCCCCGGAGACACCTATGGCGTTCCACTCACGGCCCAGAGCCCGGCGCAAAACAGACATTCCAGACCCGCGTGGGCCTGGACCGCCGCCCGAGCGCCCGACTCGACAGCGCCACGTCGGGGAGCTGGAGTCGCGCCTTCCGATACCGCCGCCTCGGGGGAGGAACGCCACTCCCCGACCCGGCGGCCATCGCCGGCGGGCTCCGGCGCGACCGGGGGGCGAAAGGCGTCAGGCCCGGTCCGAGAAGGACCGGGCCTGACCAGAAACCGTGCGCCGCCAGGGACTCGAACCCCGAACCCGCGGATTAAGAGTCCGCTGCTCTGCCAGTTGAGCTAGCGGCGCTCGCCGGCAACGGCAGGAACGTTAACACGCCGCCGAGCGGCCCTCGCCAGGGGCTGCACCCGTTCCACCGCGAGTGCCGGCCCGCTCGCCGCTCTCCCGGCGAGGCGTCGGCGGCACCAAGAAAAGTCAGGCCCGGTGCATCGCACCGGGCCTGACTTTCGCTTGTTGTGCGCCGCCAGGGACTCGAACCCCGAACCCGCGGATTAAGAGTCCGCTGCTCTGCCAGTTGAGCTAGCGGCGCTCGCTGACAACGGGGGAAACATTAGCACGGCCGCCGACCCGGGTTCCAATCCGATACCGGGCTCCACCCTTCGGTCGAGCTTAACCGGCGAAAGCCCGCAAAGTTCGCACGTGTCCGGCGACGGGGCGCTGGGCGCGGGCCCTCATGCGGCACGATGTCCGCCAGGCACGCGAGAACAGAGGTGGGGATGGGCAGGTTCGCGCGGGCCGGGGCGATGGTGGGCGTCCTGGTCCTCACGGCGTCACTGGCACTGACCGGGTGCGGCGACGACCAGAAGAAGCCGGCGTTCGTGGCCGGCGCGCAGCAGGGCGACGCGGCCGAGCCAACGTCGCCGGGCACGACGGGCGAGCCGAGCCAGCCCGCCCTGCCGGCACTGACGGTGAGCCCGGCCGACGGGTCCGACAAGCGCCCGATCAGCACCGAGATCAGCGCGCGGATCCCCGGTGGCGGCAAGGTGTCGAAGGTCGTGCTCACCGCCGCCAACGGCGCCACCGTCGCCGGACGGCTGCGCCGGGACGGCTCGTCCTGGGTGCCGTCGTCGCCGCTCAAGTACGGGACCCGGTACACCGCCACGGTCACCGGCACCGGCACGGACGGCCAGACCCGGCAGGGCACCAGCAACTTCACCACGATGGCCAAGCCGAAGTCGATGATCGGCTCCGGGCTCTACATGTTCAGCGGCAAGACCTACGGGGTGGCCATGCCGGTGGTCGCCGAGTTCTCGCCCGGCATCCCCAAGAAGGACCGCGCCGCGGTGCAGAAGCGGATGTTCGTGCAGACCGACCCGCCGCAGCCGGGCGCCTGGCACTGGGTCTACAACGGCACGCAGGCCTACTACCGGGCGCCGGAGTACTGGAAGCCGGGCACCACGATCACCGTCCGGCTGGCGCTGGCCGGGATCCCGCTGAGCAACGGCCGCTACGGCAACGTCGACCGGAGCGCCACCGCCAAGATCGGCCGGGCCTTCGAGATGAAGGTCGACAACGCGACCAAGCAGATGACCGTGTACGAGAACGGCGCGGTGGTCCGGACCCTGCCGGTGAGCCTGGGCAAGAAGAGCACCCCCTCCTCCAGCGGCACGATGGTGGTGATGGAGAAGAAGGAGTCCACGGTCTTCGACACCCGCGACGAGCCGGACCCCCGCAACCAGTACGTCACCGAGATCGACTTCGCTCAGCGGCTGACCTGGGGCGGCGAGTACATCCACGCGGCACCCTGGTCCGAGGGGGTGCAGGGGCGGCAGAACGTGTCGCACGGCTGTGTCAACGTGTCGATGGCGAACGGCCGGTGGCTGTTCGGCAAGACGATGGTCGGCGACCCGGTCACGGTGAAGGGCACCGAGCGACGGCTGGAGCCGGGCAACGGCTGGACGGCCTGGAGCATGAGCTGGCGGCAGTTCGTCGCGGGCAGCGCCGTGCCGGTGCCCGAGGGTGGCCAGGGGTCGCCCTTCTGAGCAGGCGTAACGTGGGCAGACGCGCCACCGGCGGGTGGCCGTTCGTCCGCGTGCCGTCGGGTGGAGGGGAGAACCCTCCGCCCGGCAAAGCGCCGCACGATATCAGAATCGTTACATCGCGGGCGGGGTGTTTCGGTTCACGTCCGGCAACGGGTAACCGTTCCGGTGCGTCTGTTGGGACGATGGGACCCGGGACCACGACTGTGAGGGAAACATGCGAGCTAGCCAGGACGAGCTGATCCGGGGTGGCACCGCCCGGCGCGGCGGGCGACGCCGCGTGTTCGCGGCCGCGGTGCTCGCCGCCGCCATGGCGCTGACCGGCTGCACCGGCGACGGCGGCGGCGACAAGCCGTCGAGCTGGCAGGGGGGCGGGGAGAGCGGCCCGAAGGCTGCGGCCACCATCACCGAGCCCGCGGCCGACGCCAAGGACGTGCCGGCCTCCACCGCCGTCACCTTCACCACCAAGGAGGCGGAGGAGACCACCGTCGAGCTGAAGGACTCCGCCGGCAAGGCCGTCGAGGGCCAGCTCGCCGAGGACGGCAAGAGCTGGCTCCCGGACGCCGCGCTGGACTACGGCGAGACGTACACGGCGACCGTGACCGCGACCGGCGACGACGGCAAGCCGGCCACCGCCACCAGCACCTTCACCACCATGGCGAAGCCGGGCAAGCAGATCCGCGTCACCAGCTTCCTCGGCGACAACCAGGTCGTCGGGGTGGCCATGCCGCTGATCGTCAAGTTCGGCCGGGCCATCCCCGAGGACTACCGCGACGACCTCCAGCGCCGGATGACGGTCACCGCGAAGCCGGCCCAGGAGGGCATCTGGCACTGGATCAGCCCGACCGAGGTGCACTACCGGCCGAAGGTGTTCTGGAAGGCCAACAGCACCGTGAGCTACAAGGTGCAGGCGGGTGGGCTGCCGCTCGGCGGCGGCTGGTACGGCCGCTCCGACCTCACCGTCGACATCAAGATCGGCCCGTCGTTCGTGATGACCGTGGAGAACCGCACCAAGCGGATGACGGTCACCAGGGACGGCAAGGTGATCAAGACGATCCCGGTGAGCCTCGGCAAGAAGACCACCCCGTCGTCCAGCGGCACCATGGTCGTCATCGAGAAGCTCCGCCACACGGTCTTCGACACCATGGAGGAGCTGGGCCCGGAGGAGGGCTACCGCACCGAGATCGACTACGCCCAGCGGCTCACCTGGGGCGGCGAGTTCATCCACGCGGCACCCTGGTCGGAGGGCGTGCAGGGCCGGACGAACGTCTCGCACGGCTGCGTGAACGTCTCGATGAAGGACGGCAACTGGCTCTTCGCCAACACCCGCATGGGCGACCCGATCACGGTCAAGGGCACCGAGCGCAAGCTCCAGAACGGCAACGGCTGGACCGACTGGAACATGAGCTGGGACGAGTACGTCAAGGGCAGCGCCGTGCCGTACGAGCCGCCGGCCGAGCCGGGCGACGACACCAGCCCGAGCGCCGACGAGCCGAGCGTCGAGCCGACCCCCTGAGCGGGACACCGAACGGCCCCCTCCACCCGGAGGGGGCCGTTCGACGTCGCACGGCCCGGAACGACCGAAGCCCCCTCCCGGAGGAGGGGGCTTCGGTCACCTGGGGTGACTGATGGGAATTGAACCCACGACAACCGGGACCACAACCCGGTGCTCTGCCAACTGAGCTACAGCCACCATGCTCTCCGCGCCGGTCGACCCGGGCGGGGCGCGGACTAATAATAGCCACACCCCTGCCGGGCCCGTCCACCGGGTTCCGGGCGGGGCTCAGAGCTGGGCGGCGATCGCCTTGGCGCTCTCCACGTCCGGGCCGGGCAGTGGCACGAAGACGGTCCGCCGGTAGTACTCCAGCTCGCGGATGCTCTCCCGGATGTCGGCCAGCGCCCGGTGGGCCAGCCCCTTCTGCGGCTGCCCGAAGTACACCCGCGGGTACCAGCGCCGGCAGAGTTCCTTGATCGAGGAGACGTCGATCATCCGGTAGTGCAGGTGGGCGTCGAGCCGGGGCATGTCGCGGGCGATGAAGCCGCGGTCGGTGGCGATCGAGTTGCCGCACAGCGGGGCGGTCCGCGGGTCCTTCACGTGGCTGGCCACGTAGTCGAGCACCAGGTCCTCGGCCTCGCGCAGGGTGACCGTGGAGCGGCGTACCTCCTCGGTGAGGCCGGACTTGCCGTGCATGGTCTGCACGATCTCCGGCATGGCGTCCAGCGCCGCGTCGTCGGCGTGGATGACCACGTCGACGCCCTCCCCGAGCACGTTCAGATCGGGGTCGGTGACGAGCGCCGCGACCTCGATCAGCTTGTCCCGGCCGAGGTCCAACCCGGTCATCTCACAGTCGATCCAGACGAGAAGATCAGCCACCGCAACAGACTACGCGCCACCGACCCGCCCGCGCCTGAAGCACCCTCGCCCAGGTGGACCGCTAGGGTTTCCCCGTGCCAGCCGAACCCGTCGCACCACCCGCCGTCACCGAGGACGACCCGGGCGGGCGTACGGCCCGTCGGCTGGTCGCGGTGGTGGCGCTCGCGGCGGTGCTGCCGGCGCTCTACCTGCCCGGCCTGGTGCACGACTTCTTCGACCTCAAGATCTACATGCGGGCGATGGACTGGTGGGCGGCCGGCCACCCGCTCTACGACTACGTCCAGCCCGACCGGGTGCAGGGCGCGCTCTACTTCACCTACCCCCCGTTCGCCGCGCTGCTGCTGCGGCCGTTCGCGCTGCTGCCGCTCGGCGCCACCATCGCGATCTTCACGGTGCTGACCGTGGTCGGCGTGGTGGTCACCACCCGCTGGCTGGTGCTGCCCGTGGTCCGGCGGCACGACCTGCCGGAGCTGTTCACCGTCACGGTCGCCGTGCTGCTGGTCCTCGCGGTGGAGAGCACCCGGGAGACGCTCACCTTCGGGCAGATCAACATGCTGCTGGTGGTGCTGATCCTGGGCGACCTGCTGTTCGCCGTACCCCAGGGGCGTCGGTGGGCCGGCGTGGGCGTGGGGCTGGCGGCGGCGCTCAAGCTCTTCCCCGGCATCTTCGTGCTCTACCTGCTGGCGACCCGGCGCTGGCGGGCGGCGGCGGTGGCCGCGGTGACCGCGGCGCTGGCCACGCTGCTCGCGGCGGCGGTCGCGCCCGGCGACTCGTGGCGATTCTGGACCCACGAGCTGTGGGCGACCGACCGGGTGGGCCGCACCGACTACACCGGCAACCAGTCGCTGTTCGGCCTGCTCAGCCGGATCACCGCGCCGGACAAGCCGAGCCAGCTTCCCTGGCTGCTGCTGGCGCTGCTGGTCGCCGGCTACGGGCTGTGGCGGGCCGCCCGGGCGGCGCGGGCCGGGGACGCGCTGGCCGGCCTCACCCTGACCGGCCTGGTCGGCGGGCTGGTCAGCCCGATCACCTGGACCCACCACCTGTACTGGTTCATCCCGGCGGTGGTGGTGCTGGTCGACGCGGCGCTGGACGCCGACCGGGACACGGTGGAGGGTGCCCGCCGGCGGCGGTGGCTGCTCGGCGTCGCCGTCGGCATGGGCTTCGTGATCGTCTACGGGGTGGTGACCTTCCAGGACTGGGGTGTCGCCCCCGCCCGCACCGACAATCCCGGCGAGTTCGTCGTCCGCAACGCGTACGTGCTGCTCAGCCTGCTGCTGCTGGCCGTGCTGCCGAGCCGTCGGCCGAAGCGGGCCGACGCCGCGGCCGAAAACGTGCAGTAACTGGACAGACCTCGCGACAAGCGCCGTTCAGCGCTAATCTGGTCCCAACTACCTCAGGTTTCTCCCAGGTAGCACCGAATCCCCCGGTGACGGTGGCCCTCCGCGTCGGCAGCGCGGAGGGCCACCGCCGTGCGGGCCCGAAGTCAGTCGCCGACCGGCGGGGCCGGCCGGACCGGGCGGGGCGTCTGCGCGGTGGTCACCGGGGGCCACGACCAGTCCGGGTCGACCGGCAGGTCGGCCAGGCTCTCCGGCCGGCGGCTCGGCACCGGGCCGATCGCCGGGCGGGACCGCTCGGCGGACGCCGACCCCACGGACACCAGTTGCCGGTCGGACAGGGTGGACGGTTCCGGCCGCTGGCCCAGGCCGCTGAGCGAGCTGACCCCCAGCCGGCCGGCCAGCACCGGAACCTGGTCGGGCTCGACGACGAAGACCACCTCACGCGGACGGACCGGGCGCAGCAGCAGCACCACGGCGAGGACCACCAGCAGCGTCCCGCCGGCCAGCAGCGCCCAGGCCACCCCGGGGAACCAGCCGGCGCGCAACTCGGCGCGCAGGTCCAGGGCCAGGTCGGCCCGCCCGTCCGGCCGCATCACCACCAGGCTCAGCGACCGGTCGGCCAGCTCGGCCGGGCTCCACTCCAGGGCGCCGATCCCCTCGCGTACCCAGAGGTCCTGGCCGAGCGGGACGGCGACCGCGGTGCCGGCGGTGGCCGGGGCGAGGCGGACCGGCAGCGGCCCCCGGGCCAGCGCTACCCGACTCACGGTGGCGTGCGGCACGTCGGCCAGCCACCGTCGCACCTGGTCGGTCGGGGCGAGGCCGAGGAAGGCCGGGCCGTCCGCGGTCCGCGCGGTGAGCCGCAGCCGGGCCTGCCCGACCCGGGCGACCGGCGCCTCGGCGCGGAGCAGGGCGTCCACGTCGGTCACCACGACCGCCCGGGCGGGGGTGCGGACCGTCTCGAAGCGGGCGCCGAAGCCGCCGTCCGGGTCGGCGTGCCGGGCGGCGAGCCAGAGCCCGGCCCCCGCCAGCAGGGCCGGAATCCCCACGGTCAACAGCAGCATGCCGGCGATCGTGCGCACGAAACGCATTCGCGTCGTCCCCCTCGGTAGCGAAGTACCCGGCCGACCTTACCGACGACGACCACACAATCGCCGGATATCCACGGCAAGCACCTGAAGGACCGCGGACACGCCGCCGGCCCGCCGGAAGATCCGACGGGCCGGCGCGCGGGCGCAGGTCAGGACTTCGCGACGGGCTCCCGGCGGGTACGCAGGAACGCCAGCCCGCCGAGGATCAGCCCGGCCAGGCCGGCGACCAGACCGGCCACGCCGAACGCGGTGGCCGCCCCGGTGTCGTCATCGTCGTCATCGGCGGCGGTCGCCGCCGGTGCGCTCGCCACCGGCGAGGCGGAGGCGGAGGCGGCGGTCAGAGTGAGCACCGGGGCCGGGCTCTCCGGTTCCTCCGCGCCCGGCGCGGGCTCCTCGATCCAGCGGGCGACGTTGCCGTCCGAGTAGGTCTGGAGCACCTTGAACACCATCCGGTCGACCTGGGGCAGCGGCCCCATGGACACCGGGAACTCCTGGAACTCGCCCGGCTTGACCCCGCCGTTGGGGGCGGCCGTCCAGGTGAGCTTCGAGACGGCCTCGGTGAGCTGGCTGCCGTGCACCTCGATCGGCGGGTCCACCTTGCGCTTCTCCACCGCCACCGTCCAGCCGGGCACCGGCATGGTGGAGACGGAGCCGACCGGGGCGTTCTCCGGCAGGTTCACCTCGACCTTGGTGGTCGACGCCGTGTCGCTCTCGTTCGGCACCCGGAAGGCGAAGCGGCCGTAGCCGCCCTGCGTGGCCTCCGTCGGGTTGACGGTGACGTGCGCCGAGGCCGGCCCGGCCAGGCCGAGCACGGCCGTGGCCACGGCGGCGAGGGTGAGCGCGGCGGCGGTCGCGGGACGCCGGAGACGGATCATGTGGGCGAGCCTTCCGTTTACTTGACGGGCACGGTGGCGGTCACCGTGGCCTGGTCGATCTCGGACGTGCGGACGGTGAAGCGGAGCTGCCACTGCCCCGCCGCCGGCAGGTTGATCTCGCCGAAGGCGTGGTTGTCGGTCAGCGGCAGCACCGGGATCGTGATCGGCTCGATGCCGGCCGAGGGCAGCGCGGCAGTCGCCTTCCACTCCTGCACCGGCTGGGGCCGGTTGTCCTTCGTGTACGCGTAGAGGTGCAGCGAGTTGCTGCCGGTCTCGGCCGGGTCCAGCTCGACCTGCAGCGAGTAGATCGGGCTGCTCAGCGTGGTGGAGAAGTAGCCGGCCGGGGTGCCGGCCACGTCGGCGGAGGCGGTCCGGGCCGGGGTGGTCTGCACCAGCGTCGCCGAGAGGCCGAGCACCACCGCGGTGATCGCCAGCTCGGCCACCACGGCCCGCCGCATCGACCCCGGGCGTCCCGCGGCGGTGCGCCGCCGGACCAGCGCCCGGGAGTAGGCGGCCACCCCGATGACCAGGGCGAACAGCACGATCTTGGCGAGCAGCAGCCGGCCGTACGTGGTGTCGACCAGCGCCTTCGGGGTGGCCACCTCGATGAGCCCCTGCACGGTGCCGGCGAGCAGCAGCGCGGCCACCGCCAGCGCCGCCCAGCGGGACCAGATCGGCAGGATCGCGTCCAGCTCCCGCTCGTCGGCCCGGCGCAGCAGGAAGACCGCGAGCATCACCAGGCCGCCCAGCCAGACGGCCATGCTGCCCAGGTGCACGGCGTCCACCACCACCGACACCGCGGGCGCCGGCGAGGCGGCCGGGTGGCCGGCGAGGGGCCAGGTGAACAGCGCCGCCCCGCCGAGGACGGCCAGGATGAGCCCGTCGGTGCGGCCGACCGGACCGGCGAAGAGCGGGCGGAGCAGGAACGCCGCCGCGGCGAGCAGACCGAGCCGGACCAGGTGCGCGGCGCCGTAGGTGGTGCCCAGCACGCCGCCGAGGCCGGAGCCGGTGACGTCGAACAGGCCCCCGCCGTTGGTGTAGGGCACCTGGAGCCACAGCTCGGCGAGGGTGGCCACGGCCAGCAGGCCCAGCCCCGACCAGGCCAGCCGGGCGGGGCCGCGCCGGGACAGCCGGCGCGGCCAGAGCGCGGCCAGCACCAGCGCCGGGCCGACGAGCAGCAGCAGCCCCACGTAGCCGAGGTACTTGGCGACCTTGACCGCGTTCTCCACCACCGGGTTCGCCCGGGTGTCCGTGCCGGTGTCGGTCGGCGGGGTGGACGGCGCGCCGACCGAGTAGGTGAACGCCCCGGAGACCGGGTGGCTGTCCGCCGAGATCACCCGGTAGCTGACCAGGTAGGTGCCGCGCGCGCCGGACGGGTCCACCGGGACGGTGACCACGGCGCCCTTGAACACGGGCTCGCCCCGGTCGGCCCGGGAGCCGTCGGGCGCGATCACCCGGATCTTGTCGGGGACCTTGCGGACGCCCTCGCTGAAGGTGATCACCACTTCGGCGGGCGCGGTCGGCACCACGGCCGAGGCGGCCGGGCTGCTGCTCACCAGCACCGCGTGGGCACTGGCCGGGGTGGCCGGGGCCAGCAGCAGGGCGACGAGGGTGACGAGCAGTCCGGCGAGGGTCCCCAGCCGGGCGGCGCGGCGACGGTCGGCGACGGCCACGGGGCGGCGGCGTACGGCAGCGGTCATGACCAACATGCTTCCCGAACGGTGCGGCGTCCGGCGACCCGGTCTCATCCGCGTCCCGGCACCGTGGGCACCCGCTCGGCGGGGGCCGGCCGGGACCGGCGGCCGGTGCGCCCGGCCCGCGGAGACCGGGCATCGCGCCCGTCCAGCCCGGCCAGGCGTCCGTCGTCGCACGTCATGAACGGGTAGTCGGCGGGCACGCGGGAAAAGTTCCCGGCGTGGGCGGGACCACGGATTGGGCCGAAGGACCCTGTCCGGCACAGGTAGGCCGCGTAACCTCGTCTGACGTGATCCCCGCCCCGCGCGACACCTCCGCCGGCCGCCCCGCGGCGCCGGCACCCGAGGCTGCGCGGGACACCGCCACCGACTGGGCACTGGCCGCCCGGGCCGGCGACCCGGTCGCCCAGGCCGCCTTCGTCCGGGCCACCCAGGCCGAGGTGTGGCGCTTCGCCGCCGCCCTGGTCGACCCGGACAGCGCGGACGACCTCACCCAGGAGACGTACCTGCGCGCGTTCCGGGCGCTCCCCGGTTTCGCGGGACGGTCCACCGCCCGCACCTGGCTGCTCGGCATCGCCCGGCGGGCCTGCGCCGACCACCTGCGCACCGTGGTCCGCCGCCGGCGGCTGGACGCGCGGCTCGCCGCGCACGCGGCCACCGACCGGCCGCACCCCGACCCGGCCGGGCAGCTCGGCGCCACCGACCTGGTCCGCCGGCTCCCCGCCGAACGGCGCTCCGCGTTCGTGCTCACCCAGCTGCTCGGCCTGTCGTACGCCGAGGCCGCCGCGGTGGAGGGGGTGCCGGTGGGCACCATCCGCTCCCGCGTCGCCCGAGCCCGCGACGAACTGGTCGAGGCCGCCGGCGACGCGATGACCGGCTGACCGTGGAACTTTCCTCGGAGCCGGGACGACAAATGATCGTGACCGCTCCCCGCACCCGGGCCCCCCGCTGGCCCGCCGTTCGGCCCTGGCTCGGCATCGCGGCCCGCCTCGGTCTGGCCGCCGTCTGGTTGGTCGCCGGCGCCTCCAAGGTCGACGACCTGGCCGCCTCCGGCCGGGCGGTCAACGCCTACCAGGTGATGCCGTACGACCTCGCCACGGTGATCGGCGCCACGCTGCCCTTCGTCGAGCTGGCGCTCGGCGTACTCCTGCTCGTCGGGCTCGCCACGCGGCTAGCCGCCGGCATCTCCGCGGCGCTGCTGGTGGTCTTCGTCACCGGCATCGCGTCGGCCTGGTCCCGTGGCCTGGCCATCGACTGCGGGTGCTTCGGCAGCGGCGGTCAGCTCGCCGCCGGCCAGGCGCCGAGCTACCTCCCGGAGATCCTCCGGGACCTGGGATTCCTGGTACTGGCCGGGTTCCTGCTGATCTGGCCCCGCACCCCGTTCTCGGTGGACGGCTGGCTGGCGGGCGAGACCGTGGAGGTCGAGGATGAGTAGTCGCAAGGGGCGGAGGAACGCGGCCCAGGTGGTCCGCGCCCAGCTCGCCCGGGAGAAGCGGCGCACCCGCACGATCTGGACCTCCGTCGCCGCGGTGGTGGTGCTGGTGATCGCCGGGCTGATCGGCTGGACGGTCTACGACAGCCAGAAGTCGGACACCTTCACCACCCCGCCCGGCGCGAACCCGCCCGGCACGGGCATCGTCCTCGGCGACGGCCCGGTCACCGTCGACCTCTACGAGGACTACCTCTGCCCGGCCTGCAAGCAGTTCCAGGACACCAGCGGCGCGACCGTCAACCAGTTGATCAGCGAGGAGAAGATCCGGGTCGTCTTCCACCCGGTGGCCTTCCTCAACCGCTTCTCCACCACGGAATACTCCACCCGCTCCTCGGCCGCCGCCGGCTGCGCCGCCCAGGGTGGGAAGTTCAAGGAGTTCACCGACCAGCTCTTCGCCCGGCAGCCGGCCGAGGGCAGCGCCGGGCTCAGCGACGACGAGCTGATCGACATCGGCGCCGGCGTCGGGCTCAACCGGGACGACTTCGGCTCCTGCGTGCGGGACGGGAAGTACAAGGGGTGGACCGAGCACGTCACCGACGACGCCAGCAAGTCCGGCGTGACCGGCACCCCGACCATCCGGGTCAACGGCAAGGACGTCCAAGACCGCAGCCCGGAGGGGATCAGGGCGGCCGTGGAGGCGGCTGGCAAGTGATCCCCGCACCGCTGCGGCGGGCCGGGCTGGTGCTCACCGCAGCGCTCGCCGCCCTCCTCGCCCTCGCCACCCCGGCCGCCGCGCACGGCGCCGACGCCCCCGACGGCACCGACTACCGGGCCGAGGTCACCGGCGTCGGTCCGGGGCAGCCCGGGCTCACCGCGCGGATGGTCGAGGCCGGCGCCCGGCTGGAGCTGACCAACCGCACCGGGGCCGACGTCGAGGTGCTCGGCTACTCCGGCGAGCCGTACCTGCGGATCGGGCCCGGCGGGGTGTACGAGAACAGCCGCTCCCCCGCCACCTACCTGAACCGCACCCTCGCCGGGGACACCCAGCTCCCGCCCGAGGCCGACCCGGCCGCCGCGCCGGTGTGGCGGCGGATCTCCGACGGGCCGACGGCCCGCTGGCACGACCAGCGCACGCTCTGGCTGGAGTCGGCACCGCCGGCTCAGGTGGCCGCCGACCCGGGCCGCGAGCAGCGGGTCCGCGACTGGGTGGTGCCGCTGCGGGCCGGCACCGGCACGGTCGAGGTGCGCGGCACCCTGGACTGGGTGCCGCCGCCGGACGCGTACCCCTGGTGGGTGGCGGCCACCCTCGGCTTCCTGGCGATCGGCGCGGCCGGGCTGGTCCCGGCCGGCACCGCCACCGGCGTCCGCGCCCTGCGCGGGGTGGGTGCGCTGCTCGCCCTGGGCGGGGCGGCGACCGTGGCGTTCACCGTCGGCAAGGCCGTGGACATCGGCGCCGCCGGTGCCGGTGGGGTGCTGCTCGAACTGCTCACCGGGCAGCTGTGGACGCTGCTCACCGGGCTCGGCGCGCTCGCCGCCGGCGGGTACGCGCTGGCCCGCCGCCCGGCCGCCGACTTCGCGCTGGCCCTGGCCGGCGCGTGCCTGACCCTGTTCGCCGGGATCACGAACCTGGCCGTCCTGTCCCGCTCGGTGGCCCCGTTCGCCGGCCCGGCGGGCCTTGCCCGGGTCCTGGTGACGCTGGCCCTGGCCACCGGCGCCGGGGCGGTCGCCGCCGGCCTCCTGCGCCTGCGCACCGCCTCCCGGGCGGCGCTGGGCACGCCCCCGACGCCGGTCCGCCGCTGACCTCAGGACGGGCGGGGGGCGAAGCCGTAGGGGAGTTCCAGGCGGTGTGCGGCCAGCAGCGCCTCGTCGGAGAGCAGGTCCGGCGTGGGGGCGTCGGCGACGATGCGGCCGCCGTCCAGGATCACCGACCGGTCGCACAGCTCCGCCGCGTACGGCAGGTCGTGGGTGACCATGAGCAGGGTCACCGGGAGGCCGCGCAGGATCTCCGCCAGCTCCCGACGGGCGGCCGGATCGAGGTTGGACGACGGCTCGTCCAGCACCAGGACCTCCGGGCGCATGGCGAGCACGGTGGCCACCGCCACCCGGCGGCGCTGCCCGAACGAGAGGTGGTGCGGCGCCCGGTCCCGGTGCTCACTCATTCCCACCGCGGCGAGCGCCTCGTCCACCCGGGCGGCCAGCTCCACCCCGCGCAGCCCCAGATTGGCCGGCCCGAACGCGACGTCCTCGGCGACCGTCGGCAGGAAGAGCTGGTCGTCCGGGTCCTGGAAGACGATGCCCACCCGGCGGCGGATCTCGGCCAGCGTGTCCCGGTCCCGGCTCACCGTCAGGCCGCCGACGCTGACCGTCCCCTCGGTCGGGGTGAGGATGCCGTTGAGGTGCAGCACCAGGGTGGTCTTGCCGGCGCCGTTCGGCCCGAGCAGCGCCACCCGGTCGCCGCGCGGCACGGTCAGGTCCACCCCGTGCAGGGCGACGTGACCGTCCGGGTACGCGTACCGGACGCCACGGACGTCCAGGGAGGGCGACTGCTGCACGTACCCGATCATGTCAGGACGAGCGCGACGGCGGCGATGGTGGCCGCGATCGCCGGCACGGTGGCGGCGGCCGCCCACTGGCCGGCGGTGGCCGCGCCCGCGCCCTGCCAGACCGCCGGCATCCGGCCGGTGTAGCCGCGGGAGAGCATGGCCAGGTAGACCCGCTCGCCCCGCTCGAAGGCGCGCAGGAATAGCGCGCCGACCCCGGCGGCGAAACCGCGGAGCTGCCAGAGGAAGCGCGGGTCGTCGCCCCGGGACACCCGGGCCACCCGCATCCGCCGGGCCTCCCCCACCAGCACGTCCAGGTAGCGCAGCATGAAGGTGGCGATCTGGGTGAGGATCTGCGGGCAGCGCAGCCGGTCCAGGCCGACGATCAGGTCCCGCGTCGTCGTGGTCGCCGCCAGCAGGAGCGACGCGAGTACGCCGAGCGTGCCCTTGGCCAGGATGTTCCACGCGCCGTGCAGCCCGTCGACGGAGAGGCTCAGCCCGGCCACGTCGACCCGCTCTCCGGTGCCGAAGAACGGCAGCGCGAACGCGAACAGCACGAACGGCAGCTCGATCAGCGCCCGGCCGAGCAGCCAGCGCGGCCCCACCCGGGCCAGCGCCGCGACGGCGCCGACCAGCAGGGCGTACCCGCCGAAGGCCCAGTACGCCTCCCGGGGCGTCGCGACCACCGCGACGGTGAACAGCACCATCGCGGCGATCTTCACCTCCGGCGGGAGGCGGTGCACCGGCGAGGACGACTCGCGGTAGAGCAGGTGGGCGTGCCCGGCACCCATGCGCGGCTCAGCGGCTGCCGGTGGCGCGCACCGGGCTCTCGTCGGCGGTCGGGCCATCCGTCGGACCGGCCGTCGCGCCGGTCGCCGGGTCGGTCGCCGGGCCGCGGCGGCGGGCCAGCCAGAAGAGGCCGCCGCCGACGGCGAAGGTGAGCAGCACGCCGAGCACGCCGGACAGGCCGGTGGAGAGGAAGCCGTTGGTCACCCCTCGGACGCCGTAGTCCGCGAGCGGGCTGTCGGCCAACTCGTGGTCCTTCGCCTGCTGGGCCGGGCAGCTGCCGCCGGTGATCTCGTGGTCGGCGTTCACCGTGCAGCCCTTGAGCAGCGACGAGTCGAGCCCGTCCGGGTGCGCCGAGGCGTAGTTGCTGACCACGCCGGCCAGCAGCAGGGCGACCAGCAGGCCCCCGAGGACGAACGGCCAGGGACGCTTGCTCATCGGGCACCTCCGGCGACCGGGACGGCGGGAGCCGGCACGGCCGGCTTCAGGGCGCGCAGCGCGTACACCAGGTCGGGGCGGACCTTGGCGACGGTGACCACGGTGGTCGCGGTGATCAGGCCCTCGCCGATGCCGATCAGCAGGTGGACGCCGGCCATCGTGCCGGCCAGCCCGGTGAGGTTGCCGCCCAGGTCGGTGGTGCCGCCCAGCCAGTACTGCAGCACGAAGCCCTGGGACGCCACCACGACGCTGACCAGCGCGGAGACGAAGCCGGTGACCGCGAGCCCAGCCGGGGTGCGCGGCAGCACCCGCAGCAGCAGCGCGATCAGCAGGTAGGCCGCGGCGGTGCCGAGGATCGCCATGTTGGTGATGTTGAGGCCGAGCATGGCCACCCCGCCGTCGCCGAAGACCAGCGCCTGCACGACCAGCACCACGGCGACGCAGAGCGCGCCGACCCACGGACCGACCAGCAGCGCCGCGAGGGCGCCACCGAGCAGGTGGCCGCTGACCCCGGCCGTGAAGATCGGGAAGTTGAGCATCTGCACGGCGAAGATGAACGCGGCCACCAGGCCCGCCATCGGGGCCAGCCGGTCGTCGAGGTCACGGCGCCCGCGCAGCACGCAGAAGGTGAGCACGGCAAGCGCGAGAGCAGCGAACACCGCGGCGACGGGACCGTCGATGATCCCGTTCGAGATGTGCATCGCGAGGGTTTCCACGCGCTGAGCTTATTTGCGTGGGGACGTTGTTGCCAATCCCTTGCAACAAGCCATGGTGATCATCACGCGGCGGCGCGTCGCCACCCGCCCCGAACCGGACGGCGGCGGTATCGTCTGCGCCATGACCGACCGCCTGAACCCCGGCGACCCCGCCCCCGAGTTCACCCTCCCCACCGACACCGGCGGGACCCTGTCCCTGGCCGACCTGCGCGGCCGCAAGGTCATCCTGTACGCGTACCCGGCCGCCATGACGCCCGGCTGCACCAAGCAGGCCTGCGACTTCCGCGACTCGCTCGCCTCGCTCCAGGCCGCCGGCTACGAGGTGGTCGGCATCTCCCCCGACAAGCCGGAGAAGCTGGCCAAGTTCCGCGACCGGGACGCCATCACCTTCCCGCTGGTGGGCGACACCGACAAGTCGGTGCTGACCGCGTACGGCGCGTTCGGCGAGAAGCAGATGTACGGCCGGACCGTCACCGGGGTCATCCGCTCGACCTTCGTCATCGACGAGGACGGGAAGATCGAGCGCGCGCTCTACAACGTCAAGGCCACCGGACACGTCGCCAAGCTGCGCCGCGACCTCGGCCTCGACTGAGGCTGTCGGAGACCACCGCTACCGTCTGCGCGTGGTTCGCTACAAGTACTCACCCGAGGCTCTTGCGGCAGCAGCGGCGGAGGCGCGGAGCATCGCCGAGGTACTTCGGCTGCTGGGAATACGAATGAGCGGCGGCTCGCACGCCCACATCAGCCGGCAGCTGAAGCGCTTTGGCATCGACACCTCACACTTCAGCGGCCAGGGGCACAACCGCGGAGCGCAGGGCCCTCGGCAGGCGCCGTGGGAGACTCTGGTCCGGCTGCCGGCGGACGCGGCCAGAACGCCCGGCTTCCGGCTCCGGCGGGCCCTGGCATTCATCGGCGTGCCCGAACAATGTGAGATCTGCGGCCTCGGCCCGAGGTGGCAGGGGGCTCCGCTCATCCTCCACGTCGATCACATCAACGGCGACCGGCTCGACAACCGGCCACCCAACCTGCGGCTGCTGTGTCCCAACTGTCACAGCCAGACCGCGACCTATGCCGGCCGGGCTCGAAAGCGGGCCGACGTGCCGGCCTCGCCACCACTCTCGGCTCGCCCCACATCGAGCGACGCGCCACCGCCGGACGCGGAGGCCTTGGTCGAAGCCGTCAGCGCCGGCCGCGTGACGACCGTGGAGGCTGCCCGCCTCCTCCACTGCACGAGAGACCACGTGAGCCGGATGCGGCGGCGCTTCGAAGCGACCGGAACCATCGCACCGCCCTCGCGGGTCCCTGACCGGCCGATCCAGCGCCGGTTCCGGGATGCCGTCATCCGGTTCGCACTCGCGCATTCGGAAGCCGGCTCCCGGAAGATCGCCGACGCGCTGACCGACGCCTCGGACGCTGGCGCGACGATCAGTCATCGCACCGTCCAGGCGATCCTCCGAGAGGCTGGCCTCACCACGCTGGAGGCGCGACGCTCTAGACTCAGCAGGTCCGCGGGAGTGGCGTAACAGGCAGGCGCGATAGGTTTAGGTCCTATTGTCCGAAAGGACGTGGGGGTTCGACTCCCCTCTCCCGCACCAGCCCGATGTCGTGATGGTCACGAACGCGGGTTCGCGTCGGGTCGTCTCGCGCAGGATGACGGCGTGAACCTGCGTTTCGTCCTGGACCCCGACCTCACTCCTGAGCTGCGCGAGCAGATCATCGCCCTCTGGGTCGACGTGACAAATGCCGGCGGCGCGGTGGGCTTCGTCGCCCCGGTGACCGAGGCCGCGGTGCGGCCCATGGCCGTGGCGACCTTCGCCACGATCAGCGACGGGCCGGACCGGCTGCTGGTCGGCTACGAGGGGGACCGCCTCGTCGGCGTCCTGATCGTCGCGGACAACCGGTTCCACCTGAAGACGCACTGGCGGGTGCTGAAGCGGGTCATGGTGCACCCGGACACACAGGGGCGCGGCTACGGCGCCGCGCTGATGCGCGAGGCCGAGCGGATCGGCCGGGAGCTGGGCTTGGCGGCGCTGCACGTGACCGTCCGGGACGGGCTGGGTCTGGGCGGGTTCTACGAGCGCCTCGGGTACCGCGAGGTCGGGCGGCTGCCCGGCGCGCTGCGGCTCGCCCCGGGCGACGACCGGGACGAGGTCTTCATGTGGCTCGACCTGGAGCCCGCCGGGGCCTGACTCCGTGTCCGCGCGGGCGCTCGGTCGTGTGCCTGGCGCCCTCGGGACCAGGACCGGGGCCGGCGCGTGGGCCGGGGCCGGCGCGTGGGCCGGGGCCGGGAGGTAGGGCGGCCACTGTCGAGCTGACGTCGGCGACGACTCGGCCGCGGTGAGTCGTTGCCGACATCAGCTCGACAGGCAGTCACGGAGACAAGCTCCACCGGTGCAGCCCGGCCTCCGGACGCCGGCGGTCCCAGGGACCGGTCAGCCGCGCCGACGCATGCCGGCGGCCCAGGGACCCCTCAGCCGCGCCCACGCTTGCTTGCGGCCCAGGGGCCGGTC